>JAISWE010000140.1 GCA_031271175.1 Bacteroidales bacterium
CAATGTCAGGCTGTCCTGCATACGGTGTGGTTTTCTCGACTGAGCAAAACCTGACACTGTCAAAGTCCCTGCGGGACTTTTCGCTGATGTGATGGGCCAACCGTAAGCTAAAGCATACGATTCTGTGCAATCTGTATTAATCTGTGCAAATCTGTGGGCTGATGTGATGGGCCAACCGAAAGCTAAAGCATACGATTAATAAAGTATCGTCCCTGCGGGACTTTTCGCTGTCCTGCGCTCCCCTCCTGTGGAGATGTCCGAAAAACGGTGTGCTTTTCTCGATTAGGCAAATATGAAAGGTCTTCAAACGCTCTCAACCACCCCAGTCCTTCGGACACTCCTCCGAAGATGGGGAATCCCGAAATCCTAATCATCTTTTAATCTTATGGAACCTAATCAAAAAAGGCAATAGCACCTCAAAAAAAGATTTAGCCAAAAAAATCAAAATTTTGTATTATTAAAAATAATATCTACCTTTGCAGTCCGAAATTTTTAACATCAATGTACGCAATTGTAGAAATCGCAGGTCAGCAGTTTAAAGTCGGCAAAGACCAGAAAATATTTGTACACCGTCAGAAAGGAGAAGAAGGTGGCAAAGTATCGTTTGACAAAGTATATCTCATTGACGATGAAGATACCGTCAAAGTAGGTACGCCGATAATTGAAGGTGCAACAGTGAATGCATCCATCATATCCCATGTTCGTGGAGATAAGGTATTAATTTTCAAGAAAAAAAGAAGAAAAGGGTATCAAAAACTGACGGGACACCGTCAGGATTTTACTCAATTGCTCATCGAAAGTATCACCGCACAATAAAGTAAAGAAAAATGGCACATAAAAAAGGCGTCGGCAGTTCACGCAACGGACGTGAATCCGAAAGTAAACGGTTGGGAATAAAATTGTTCGGCGGACAAGTCTGTAAAGCCGGCAATATTTTGGTACGCCAACGCGGTACCAGACATTATCCGGGTTCCAACGTAGGGATCGGCCGCGATCACACGCTCTTCGCGCTGGCAGATGGAACCATTGAGTTCCGTAAAAAAAGCGACAATAAATCATACGTGTCGGTAGTACCTCTCGCAGGATAACAGGCACAAACACACTTTTCGGACATGAAAAGTCTCCTGTGTTGTGACGGGAGATTTTTTATTTATACAATATCGAAACCGGTTTATTTACAAAAAAAGATTGAAAGTCATGCTAACCGTCAAGTTCATAGAGGAAAATAAAGAAGAAGTAATTCGCAGGCTGGCCATCAAAGGTTTCCATGCCGAAGAAATTGTAGAAAAGATATTGTCTGCCGATACCCAGCGCAAACAGTTGCAAGTGCAGGCCGACCGGATCCAGTCGGAACTGAATATCAGGGCAAAAGAGATTGGCGCACTGATGAAATCAGGAAAAAAGGAAGAAGCGGAAACAGCCAAACAAGCGGTGAGTAGTTTGAAAGAAGAAGCAAGCGCCTTGACGGCTCGACAGGAAGAAGCCGAACGGCAGCTGAAGGATCGGATCGTTCAGTTGCCGAACATTCCCCATGCTTCGGTGCCTCCGGGCAAGACGGCCGCCGATAATGTGGTGGTGCGTTCGGGCGGAACTTTTCCTGCATTGCCTGATAAACCCCTACCCCATTGGGAATTAGCCAAAAAATATGACCTCATCGATTTCGAATTGGGCGTGAAAATAACGGGCGCCGGTTTCCCCGTCTATAAAGGCAAAGGCGCAAAACTGCAACGCGCTTTGATCTCTTTTTTCCTTGACCGGGCTGTTGCCGCCGGTTATAGAGAAGTGATGCCGCCCCTGATGGTCAATGAGGATTCCGGCTTCGGCACGGGCAACATCCCAGACAAAGAAGGACAAATGTATTGTGTGACGGCAGACAACTTCTATCTCATTCCAACGGCAGAAATACCCGTAACCAACATTTATCGCGACCGTATCCTTGAAACGACGGATTTTCCGGTGAAAATGACCGCCTACACGCCCTGTTTCAGGCGCGAAGCAGGTTCATACGGAAAGGATGTGAGAGGACTCAACCGCCTGCATCAGTTCGACAAGGTTGAAATTGTACGGCTGGAACATCCCGAACACTCCTATGCCGCACTGGAAGAAATGGTACAACATGTGGAATCGCTGGTTCGCCAACTGGAACTACCCTATCGCATTATCCGACTTTGCGGCGGCGACATGAGTTTTACCTCCGCATTAACCTTCGATTTCGAGGTATTTTCCGCAGCCCAGCAGTTGTGGCTCGAAGTCAGTTCGGTATCCAATTTCGAATCCTTCCAGGCCAACCGATTGAAACTTCGCTACCGCGACGAAAAAAGCAAAAAAACAACGCTCGCGCACACCCTCAACGGAAGTGCACTGGCATTGCCGCGTATTGTCGCAGCACTGTTGGAAAACGGACAGACTCCCGAAGGAATACAACTTCCCCAGGCCTTACATGCCTATACAGGCTTCACAAGCATCTCCTGACAACAATTGACAGTTGCCCCATTACCTCACAACAGGTACAATCTCACTGTCATGGCCTTCCGTATATTATTCATTATGCACTATTCCGATGGCCGATTTTTATCGTAGCGGAAATGTTTTTTCGTAAAAATGCGGATAAAATATCGTAATATCAAAAAAAAGTTATAACTTTGCCGTCAAGATACCGATCTTAGGTATCATTAATAACAAAGTAAATTTTAAAATCGTATGGAAGAAAAGGATTATAATTTTTCGTGGGAACAATTAGGTGACATCGAAGAAGGCCGCCCGAATCTGGGCAACAAAACATCGGTAGCGGTATATCGCTTGATGCAGTACACCATGAGAGCCGTACTTGAGAAGGAATACGGCGACGAACAGACCCGTTTGATGTTGGTTCAGGCTGGCAGGCTGGCAGGCCGTGAATTTTGTAGAAATGTGCTCGACACTTCTCTTCCCCTGAACAAGTTCATTGCACAACTCCACGATTCGCTGCTGGACTTGGAGATAGGCGTTTTAAAGGTAGAAAAATCGGATGTTGAAAACCTGAATTTCATTGTTACGGTTTCGGAAGACCTCGACTGCTCCGGTTTGCCTATCAAAGGCGTTACCGTTTGCGACTACGACGAAGGTTTTATTGAAGGTATCTTCTCCGTATATACAGGTAAGAAATTCGATGTGAAAGAAGTAGATTGTTGGACGACAGGCGAACGCACCTGCCGCTTCGCCATCCACCAGATAAGCTAAAGAGTTTCATTCCCCTCCCGTAACCGCAATGAACGGCAACGAAAACGACATTTTGTCAAAACTCATCCAGACAGTCGATCATATCTTGTCGGGGAAACGCAAAATCAATTCGGACATGATCGATATGGAGAATTGCGAGAACGGGAAGTTAACAGAGCTTGCCGAAAAGGTTGCTTTTTTAGCGGAACAATATAGGGAAAGCTACGGTTTTATCCTGAATCTGGCTGCGGGGAAGCTCAATATAGAGCCTCCCCGTATTAACGCTTTTGCCAATCCGTTCAAACAACTGCATTCCGACTTGCGCCATCTCACCTGGCAGATACAGGAAATTTCCAATGGCGACTACGACCAGTGCGTTTCCTTTTCGGGCGATTTTTCGGAAGCCATCAACAAGATGATCGAGGCTTTGCGCGAACGGCAGGTACTGGCAGACCGAAACAGAGAAAACGAATACCTGTTTCGGTCGATTTTCAGCACTTCGCCCGACGGTATCATCATCTGCGACCTCGACAACTATATCGACAACCTGTCGAACGCTGCCCGAGAGATGCTGCAATTTCCGGAAGGCCGCGATGAGAAAATCCGGTTTATCGACCTGATTACCGAAGAAGACAAGGAAAAAGGACAATGGTTTTTCGAAGAGCTGCATAAATGCACTCCTACCGTTTTTGCCGAACTGCGAATGATCCGGAAAGGCGGAACACACTTCTGGAGCGAACAGCACGCCTCCGTCCTGTTCGACTCCAACGGCCATCCCAAAGGCCATATCATCATTTTCCGCGACATTACGGAACGAAAAGCCGGTGAAGAGCAATTGCTGAAATTTGCCAGCGACCTGGACGAGTCGAACCGCACCAAAGACAAACTGTTTTCGGTTATCGCCCACGACCTTAAAAATCCCTTCAACGCATTGCTCGGATTCAGCGACATACTGCTCAAAGAAACCAACGGCGACCGCGACATCGATAAAATACAAAAATATGCGCAAATCCTCAACGATTCCGCCAAAAAAGAATTCGACCTGCTGGTCAATCTGCTCGACTGGTCGCGACTGCAATCCGACAAAATAGTCGTTTCACCCGAATCGTTTGATTTAAACGACCTCATCAACTACAATATCGGCATCGGCAATACCACCGCCCTGACAAAAAATATCCGGCTTCAATTCGCCAATCCGGGAACCTATCCCATCGTAACGGATAAGGCTATTGTTAATACGGTATTGCGCAATCTGATCGGTAATGCGGTTAAATATACTCCCCAAAACGGAATAATCACCCTATCCATCCTGCCGAAAGACACTGTTTATCAAATATCGGTTGCCGACAGCGGAACAGGCATTACGGAAGAAAATATCAAAAAACTGTTCAAGGATACGACACAGTCCACACCGGGCACCAACAACGAAAAAGGATCCGGACTGGGATTGGTACTGTGCAGGGAATTTATCGACAAAGTGGGCGGAGACATCTGGGTGGAAAGCGTTTACGGTCAAGGCGCCACCTTCACCTTTACCCTGAAAAATTTAAAATAACCGAAAACAAATTTGTTTCATGATAAAAATCACTTTTCCGGACGGAAGCGTAAAAGAATATGAAAAAGGAACCACTCCGCTGGCCATTGCGCAGCAAATCAGCCGGAGGTTGGCCGAAGAAGTGCTGGCGGCAAGCGTAAACGGCACTACCTGCGACGTGAACCGCCCCATTGAGAACGACGCCACACTGACGCTCTACAAATGGGACGATGCCGAAGGCAAACACGCTTTCTGGCACTCCTCGTCGCACCTGATGGCCGAAGCGATTGAGGCGCTCTATCCGGGTACGAAATTCGGCATCGGCCCCGCTGTCGAAAACGGATTCTATTACGACATCGACCTCGGCGACCGACGCCTCACCGACGCCGACCTCCCGAATATCGAACGAAAAATGCTCGAACTCGCCCGCAACAAGGAACCATTCCTCCGCCGCGAAGTGCCGAAAGCCGAAGCCATCGACCATTTCTCAAAAAAAGGCGACGAATACAAAACCGAACTGATTGCCGATCTCGCCGACGGAACCATCTCTTTCTACACACAGGGGCATTTCACCGACCTGTGCCGCGGGCCGCACCTGCCCGACACCTCGCCCATCAAAGCCGTCAAACTGACAAGCATCGCAGGCGCCTACTGGCGCGGCGACGAAAAACGCAAACAACTCACCCGCGTGTACGGCATCACCTTTCCCAAACAAAAACTGCTCGACGAATACCTGCAACTGCTGGAAGAAGCCAAACTGCGCGACCACAGAAAATTAGGCAAGGAGCTGGAACTGTTTATGTTCTCGCAAAAAGTAGGGCAAGGCTTGCCCATGTGGTTGCCCAAAGGCGCCAAACTGCGCGAACGACTCGAAAACTTCCTCAAAAAAGTACAGAAAGACTACGGGTACGAACAGGTCATCACCCCGCACATCGGGCAAAAGGAACTCTACGTCACTTCGGGACACTACGCCAAATACGGCAAAGACAGTTTCCGACCCATCACCACCCCGCAGGAAGGCGAAGAATTTCTCCTCAAACCGATGAACTGCCCGCATCACTGCGAAATGTACCGGTTCAAACCACGATCGTACAAAGACCTGCCCATACGTTATGCCGAGTTTGGCACCGT
>JAISWE010000228.1 GCA_031271175.1 Bacteroidales bacterium
AAAATCAGCATGAAGCCGCATCCTGTTGAGGGACTGGAGTATGTTACCGCATTCTATCAGTCGGTACACGGCGAAATCAAAAGCGCATGGCACAAACATGACGCCCATTTCCACTGGGAGATCTCCATTCCGGCCAACACATCCGCCACCGTTTATATACCGGCAAAAGACGTCGGGCAGATATCCGAAGGCGCGCACAAAAGCGTACTGTTAAGTGAAGGCCTGAAATTCACCGGAATGGAAAACGACCATTACGCCGTATTTGAAGTAGGATCGGGAGATTACAGCTTCCTTGTCGGAAATGAATAGCTGTCACGGTAACGAATGAAATTCGTTCACACGGCCGACTGGCACTTAGGACAAACCTTCTTCGAATACGACAGGAAAGCGGAGCACCTGTGTTTCCTTGAATGGCTGAAATGTCTGATATGCGAACAGGAAGCGGATGCTTTACTGGTGGCGGGCGATATTTTCGACAGTCCGAATCCTTCCGCCGAATCGCAAAGGGTTTTTTATGCCTTCCTGAAAGAAATAACCACCCTTCGCCCCCAGTTACAGATAGTGATGATAGCAGGCAACCACGACTCCGCAGCACGACTGGAAGCCCCCAATCCCTTGCTGGAACTCATGAATGTGACAGTGCGCGGCGTGGTGAGGAAAAACGAAGACGGGACGATCGACAGTCGCCGGTTGATCGTCCCGCTGATGCGAGGCGATACGACAGTTGCATGGTGTTTGGCAGTACCCTACCTGCATCAGGGCGACTATCCCGACGCGGAAAGTTACATGCAGGGAGTGGAAAAAATCTACGAAACCCTGTACGCGCAGGTTCCCGACAAGAGCAAACCGGTAGTTGCCATGGGGCATTTGCATGTGACGGGAGCCGCCGTTTCCGAAAACGACCGGTCGGAGCGCATTGTCGTCGGCGGACTGGAATGTGTTTCGCCCAAATCGTTTGCCGGCGGCATCGCCTACGTCGCTCTCGGACATCTTCACCGGGCGCAACAAGTGGACGGACGCTATCATGTCCGGTACGCAGGGGCGCCCTTACCGATGTCCTTTGCCGAAAAAAACTACCGGCAAGGCGTCATGCTGGTCACCATTGACGAGACGACACACCGGACAACGGTCGAACAGATGCCTTTCGAACCTCCGGTAAAACTGATCGGCATACCGCAATATCCCAAACCGTTAGCCGACGTGCTGAAAGAAATTCATGCCCTTCCGGAAGGAGATGTCTTGCCTCAGTCCCCTTACATCGAAATTTCAGTACTGATGAACGAACCTAATCCTTCCCTTCAGTATCTGGTTGAAGAAGCATTGAAGCACAAAGCAGTACGGCTAACCCGCCTCTCAAGGGTAATGCCGTCCATCAACCACACTTCCGACACGCCTGAACAGCATGAACTGCAAAACATTCATCCCATAGATATGGCCAAAGACGTGTACAGGAAACGTTTCGGGGAAGAACTGCCTCATGCGCTGTGCGTACTCCTGCAAGAAGCCGTCGAAATGGCAGAAACATAGCAGGGAATTTCCAAGCGATGCGCAATAAACAGGATACAACAGTTCTTCCGGTATCCCGCAGGAACAACACGTTGGTGAAACAAGTCATCCCCGTCTGATGTGCCGTCCCGCAGAGACGAATGCGAGGTGCGTGGCATCTGTTTCCTACCGGTATAATGTAAGCAAATGGAATACCTTCACCTGCCGAAAAATTTCCGCTTGGTATCAGTATGGAAAGTTGAAAATTATTTGCTGAAAAGTAATATGCAGATTCTCGGAATTGCTACTTTCAATAAAACACCTGCCAAAGCACATCACCGGACAGCCTCTTTTCGAAAAGGCTGCGCTCGTCAAGGACGTCATATTGCCGTCTATGCCGCTTTCAGTTTGTTGACATTCACGGTTTCGAGTCTTTTTCGTGCATAATCCAGCGTGATAACGACTTTTTTCTCGTTGCCGGAAGGGGTTTCAAACATGATGTCGGTCATGATGGCTTCGCAGATGGAGCGCAGGCCGCGTGCGCCGAGTTTAAATTCAATAGCCTTGTCCACGATAAAGTCCAGTACTTCGCTTTCAAAGGAAAGTTCAACTCCGTCGATTTTGAACAATGCCTGATATTGTTTGATAAGCGCGTTTTTAGGTTCTGTAAGGATATTACGGAGGGCTGTTCGGTCGAGTGGTTGCAGGTAGGTGAGTACCGGCAGCCGTCCGACAATTTCGGGTATCAGACCGTAAGATTTCAGGTCTTGCGGTGCGATGTACTGCAAAAGATTGTCGCGGTCTATCTGTTCTGTTTCCTTGGCGTTGTTGAATCCGATGACGCGCGTGTTGAGGCGGTGACCTATTTTCCGTTCAATGCCATCGAAAGCGCCGCCACAGATGAACAGGATGTTTTTGGTGTCGATGGATACCATTTTTTGTTCGGGATGTTTGCGTCCTCCTTGCGGCGGGACGTTTACTGTCGAACCTTCCAGCAGTTTGAGCAGGCCTTGCTGTACGCCTTCGCCCGATACGTCGCGGGTGATGGAGGGGTTATCGCTTTTACGCGCTATTTTGTCCAGCTCATCAATAAATACGATGCCCTTTTCGGCGACGTCCACATTGTAGTCGGCTGCCTGCAACAGGCGGGTGAGGATGCTTTCCACGTCTTCTCCCACATAGCCTGCTTCCGTGAGGACTGTGGCATCGACAATGGTAAAGGGTACGTGGAGTATCCGGGCAATGGTGCGTGCCAGCAATGTTTTTCCGGTACCTGTTTCGCCTACCAGCAGGATGTTGGATTTCTCTATTTCCACTACGTCATTCGTATTTTTTCTCACTCTGAGCCGTTTGTAGTGATTGTACACCGCCACGGCAATGTGTCTTTTGGCTTCGTCCTGTCCGATCACGTATTCGTCGAGAAAGGCTTTGATTTCGACGGGAAACAGTGTTTTTACACTGTCCATGTCCAGTTTGCCTTTTTTCTTGAGTTCTTCTTCCAGCACCAGCGCGGCCTGTTCCACGCACGCATCGCAAATCTGTCCCGCTATGCCGGAAATCAGCAGGCGGACATCTTTTTGTTCGCGGCCGCAAAACGAGCAGCGTTCATTATGACGACGTATGTTCATTTTCCTTTTTTGATCAGTATTTCATCCAGCAGTCCGTAAGCTTTGGCTTCTTCTGCCGTCATCCAGCAGTCGCGGTCGGAATCTTTTTCGATGGTTTTAACGCTTCGTCCCGTATGCTCCGCCAGAATGGAGTACAACTCGAATCGTATTTTCAGTATTTCCCTGACGGCGATTTCCATTTCTACCGATTGCCCCTGTACTCCGCCCGTTGGCTGGTGAATCATCACGCGGGAGTGTTTTAGCGCCGATCGTTTGCCTTTTGTCCCTGCCGCCAGTATCACCGATCCCATGGAAGCGGCCATTCCGGTACAGATGGTAGCAACATCGGACGATATCCACTGCATGGTGTCGTAGATGCCTAACCCCGACTGTACAATCCCGCCGGGCGTATTGAGGTATATCTGTATGTCTTTGTGAGGATCGCTCGAATCAAGAAAAAGCAACTGTGCCTGTATGATGTTGGCAACGTCGTCGTCAATGGCTGCACCCAGAAAAATGATGCGATCCATCATCAGGCGGGAAAAGACATCCATTTGGGCAATGTTCAACTGCCGTTCCTCAATAATAGTGGGCGAAATATATCCGTCCATAACATGCTGATAACGATGCAGTGTCATACTGTTGATGCCTGCATGTTTTACCGCATATTTTCGAAATTCGTTATGCTTCATATTCATTTGATAACCGGCGGCAAAATTACTAATTATATATGAAAAAAACAACTGTCGTTTCTTCTGTATTAATTGACAATTGATAATGAACGGTAAATAATCATATCTTTCCTTTGTGGTTAAAAAAACCACTAAGTCGCATAAGTCGCACAAAGTTATGTCAAAAAGACTTCGTGTTACTTCGTGCCCTTTGTGGTTAAAACAACCACTAAGTCGCATAAGTCGCACAAAGTTTTGTCAAAAAAAGACTTCGTGTTACTTCGTGCCCTTTGTGGTTAAAAACAAGCACTAAGTCGCATAAGTCGCACAAAGTTTTGTCAAAAAAACTTCGTGTTACTTCGTGCCCTTTGTGGTTACAAAAAAAAACACTAAGTCGCATAAGTCGCACAACGTTTTGTCAAAAAAGACTTCGTGTTACTTCGTGCCCTTTGTGGTTACAAAAACAACCACTAAGTCACATAAGTCGCACAACGTTTTGTCAAAAAAAGACTTCGTGTTACTTCGTGCCCTTTGTGGTTAAAACAACCACTAAGTCACATAAGTCGCACAACGTTTTGTCAAAAAAAGACTTCGTGTTACTTCGTGCCCTTTGTGGTAAAAAAAACCACTAAGTCGCATAAGTCGCACAACGTTTTGTCAAAAAAATACTTCGTGTTACTTCGTGCCCTTTGTGGTTAAAAAAACCACTAAGTCGCATAAGTCGCACAACGTTTTGTCAAAAAAGACTTTGTGCCCTTTGTGGTTAAAAAAATAGAAGATAAAAAACGCTGAAAATCAGCAATTGACGGAATGAAACAGGGACACTACTGAAAATTCCGTTTCCTAAGGAGCAACCGTTTGTTTCCAGTCGATTTGGTACAGAATGGCCGGTTCGTCATCCGGTTCGCCGAACTGTTTCACCGGGTAAAACAGGGTAGGATACTTTTCCTGTATAAAGGAGGCCACACGTTCCACGGTGTTGATGATGTTTCCGTTTTTGATCTTCGGGTTTTGCCGCAGGTTGGCGGTAAGGATGTGCGTTACGTTTTTCTCTCTTAGCGGGGAGAGCAGGGAGTCGGGATAATAGATGGCGGTACGGTGTTCGGCCTGCGCAATGAACGGAAGCAGCTCTTTCGGCGAGGAGATGACAGGGAAATCCTGCCAGCGGGAAAGTAACTGTTTGACGCGAGAGCTGTCTCTCATGACAAGGAAATGATTGTCGTGAAGCATTATCCGTGCTTCGCAATAGCCGAGCATGTCCTGATACATCCGGTCGGAAAAATCCTGGTCGGTGTGAATGACGAAATATGCGGCGCTGTCGGCTTTCCACTGTTCGTAAAAATTGTCGAACCGACCGCTGGTTACGCGATAGAGGCCGTAAAATTTCCTGCCTTTCCCATAAATCGCCGAAATGGAGGGTTTCCGGCAAGCTACCAGCGCATCCTCCGGTAAATGCTTTGCCGCCCAAGCGGACGCCTGTGCATAGTGTAGCCAGTCGGGAGTAAGATCGCTGTATTCGTTTTCCACTTTATCCATTTGACGGATGGCCTTCGATGTATCGTCCAGAATACCGGAAAGGCAGATAACCACCGGCACAAAGAACAAAAACTGAAACGAACGCAGTCGCGGCAGGCTTAACAGATAATAGGTTGCGGCAAACAGCAGCAGCACCATGAAAGGATATGCAGGGACAATCAGCCGGTACTGGCTCCACGAAACCTGTAGGATCAGGAAAGACGTTACCACGAAAACGCCTGCCGCCGTTCCGGCGAAAAAAAGGTATTTATTCCGCCTGTACGAAAACCATATCCCTGCCAGCCCCACCAGATAAACCGCCACAACATAAACCGCTTTGGCAGGCATAAACAGTCCTTCGGCATTGTATCCTGAGTAGATGCCCGATATGACGAAAGCATGAGAAAAATATTGCCTGGAATTGCCCCAAAAACGGGTAAGAAAGCCTGCAAAATCCTCGCGACCGTATTCCGGCTTGTAAAAATCCTTGTTCAGCAGGCCGGAAGCCTGTCCGGATGCCTGTATGCCGGTATCGCCCCACACAAGATATTTCACAAGCTGATAAATGCCGAAAAACAGGACAAAACACAGCAGCATCCTGGCCATATTTTGCCATTGACGGTAAACCGCAAAATAACCGATAACGGCCACCACCATAGCATAGCCGATGCTGCGCGTCATGATGACGGCCAGCAGTGTTGCAGCCAGCCAGCAGTGACGCTCGACTGCCATGGACGACAACGCCGGCGCATCCTTCTCCATAAAAAAACGAAAAAACACCCACAACAGCAGTGACTGCATCAACAGATAGAAAGCTTCATTCCACGTTTGACTGGCAAAATACAGTATGTGACTATTGAAAACAACAAACAGCAGCGTGATGAACAGCAGCGTAGCCGGAATACGCCGCCTGAACGCCCGGAAGGTAAAAAACAGGCAGGCCGCCATGGACAACAGCGAAAAAAATTTGAAGGCCGGAAGAGACATTCCGAAAACCAGATAGATCAACGACAGCAGCATGGGATACAGCGGCCCCTGATAATTCGGAAATTTCCCTTCATCCAGCAACTCGCAGGCGCTGACAATGTATGCCGAATCGTCGCCGCCGAGGCTGATGCGGGGATCATACAGCTGGATGCTCACGATCACCATAATGCCGAACAGTATCCAAAACCATATCCGGTCATGTCGTTCTAAAAAGGCATCGCACCGTTCAAAAAGAGAACGCCCTTTCTCCGCCACCTTCTTCTTTTTTTTCATTTATCGCGATTGAAATTTTAAACCGGCGACAAAAATAGCGATTACAAATGAAAAAACATCGGTTTTCAAAATTTTAAATTTTACATGTATTGCAAATACCCTTCACTTTTTTTTTCACTGATTTGGATTTTTTAAAATTTTCCTGTACGTTTGTCTTTTGAAAAAATAAATCTGTCGCACATCAGTAATATGTTGTCCATTCCAAACGATAGAAGGTTCAGCCATTTTAGGGAGCTTTACGAAAACTATTTCGCAGGGCTGGTCCATTTCGCTCGCAAGTACATCACTCCCGACGTTGCCGAAGACATTGTGCAGGATATCTTTTTGGATCTCTGCAAAAGCGCAAAAAACCTCGACCGCGAAACTGCCCATTCGTATTTGTTTGCGGCAGTACGCAACCGATGTATCAACAGTCTGAAGCAACAGCAGGTCATGCGTTCCTTTGAAGAAAAAATATCGCTGGAAATAAAGCAGCAGGAACTGGAATACATCGATTCGACGGAAAAACTGATCATCAAACAGGAAGAACTGCAAAGCATTTACGATCAGATTGAAAAATTGCCCGACAAATGCAGACAAATCTTCAAACTGTCCTACTGCGAAGACAAAAACAGCCGTGAAATTGCCGAACTGCTGGGGTTGTCGGTGCGCACGGTCGAACATCAACTGTATATCGGGCTGAAAACACTGCGCGCGAAACTCGCACCAACGGAGGCCCGCTGATCTGCGAATTTTAAGATTTTTTAAAAAAAGTTCGTTTCCCGTTAAGTAAATTTCCTTCCTGTCTTGTATTCATATATGTGTACCTGCATCAACCGTGCGGGCGCACATCAAATAAAGATAAAAAGATAAAAAATGATGGTTCCTGAAAGTGCTATTATCAGGTATTTACAAGGAGATGCCACAGGAGAGGAAATGAAAATCCTCAACGAATGGCTCAAAGAAGATCGGAAAAACGTCGAAATGTTGGTCCGGATGACGCAAATTTGGGATGCAAAATACCGGATGCCTCATCGCACGCCGGCAGGCGAACACGTCGTCCGGAGGCGCGGGGCGGGACTTGCCGGAAGACGGCGCAACATCAGGATATGGCGGTATGCGGCGGCAGCAACAGTGGCGATTGTGGCAACAGTGGGCATTCTGCTGACGGGCGAACAGTTGCCGGAAAAGGAGATGCCTGTTGCAATGGAAACCAAAACGTTCAGCGGACGGGGAACGGAAAAAATCATCCTTCCCGACAGCAGCACGGTATGGCTGGGAACCAACAGCGAAATCAGATACCCCTTGTCGTTCGCCACAAACAACCGGATGGTGGAGCTGACGGGGAAAGCGTATTTCGATGTCCGGAAAACAGGGCAGGCTTTTACGGTACATTCGCAAAACATCAGGGTGGAAGTGACCGGAACGGCATTTGAAATCGAGGCGCCAGACGAAAAATCCATCACACTAACGCTGGTATCGGGCGCAGTGAACGTACAAACGAAAGACAGCCTCCATGTCGAACAACGTCTGTTTTCACTGACACCCGGACAACAGGCCATTATCGACAAAAACGGCGGCGAGGTGCAAATCATCAACATTGATGCCGCCTGTTACGCCGCATGGAAAGACGGCACCTACCGTTTCGCCGACGAAGCGCTGGAAAAAATAGCCGAACAGCTCTCTTTCCGTTTCAAAACAAAAATCTGCGTTGCCCCTTCCATGAGAAAACACCGCTTCACAGGAAGAGTAACCCCAGGCATGACGTTCGCCGATGTGATGAAAATCATCGGCATCAGCCATCCTGTAAGTTGTAAAACAACATCCGAAGGCATATATATCAAAGAAAAATAGCTTATTTATTCACTAAAAAACAGTTGTGTATGAAATTTTATAGAATCTGGGAATGTTTGTTCCATCAACAAATGCAAAGTATCACGCGAATTGCTGTGCTCCTGTTTTTGGCAGTCATTTTGCAGGCTGCCGGAGAAGTTTACGGACAGGAGGATGCGCGATTGACCTTGCAGAAAAGCAATATTGAGCTGGGAGCCTTTTTATCCGAAATCGAATCCCACTCCGATTATTTCTTTTTCTACAGCGATGAAAAAATCGACCGGACTACCAAAATCAATGTCAATGTGAAGGACAAAACGGTGACCGAAATATTGGATCAGGTGCTGGCCGGCGCAGGAATTACCTATCAGGTGGTGGATAAAACCATTATCCTCTCTGCCGCCGCGCGGAAGGTGCAGCAGAATATCCGCATTTCCGGCGTTGTCTCCGATGCCGAAGGCGAACCGCTGCCCGGAGTGAACGTCACGGTGAAGGGTACGACGACAGGGGTAGTAACAGATAGTAATGGTAAATATGCCGTTACTGTTCCCGATCGGCAGGCTGTACTGGTCTTTTCCTTTGTGGGTTACGCCACGCAGGAGATCACGGTGAACGACCGGACGGATATTTCGCTCACGCTGGCCGAAACCGCCACGGAGATGGAAGAAGTGATCGTAGTAGGTTACGGCGTGCAGAAGAAAGAAAGTTCCGTAGCGGCCATCGGTCAGGTAAAAGGCGACGACATGCTGAAAATGTCTGCCACCAATATTCCCAATGCTTTGGCGGGACAGGTAAGCGGCGTAAGCGTGATACAACATTCCGGACAGCCCGGCGAGGATGTAGGCAGGATTTTTATCCGTGGGGTGTCTTCATGGAATTCTTCCGATCCTTTGGTACTGGTGGACGGGGTGGAACGCAACTTCAACAACATTGATCCTAATGAAATTGAAACGCTTTCCGTACTGAAAGATGCTTCGGCAACCGCCGTTTTCGGTGTTCGCGGCGCCAACGGCGTCATCCTGATTACCACCAAACGCGGCGCAAAGGGCGAAGTAAAAGTAAACGTCACAGCCGAAATGGTGGCCAAGCAACCCATCGGTATCATTTCGCCATTGGACAGCTACACCACAGGGCTGGTGATGAACGAAGCATACAAAAACGACAACGACTGGGGAAATATCCTCTCCGACGAAACGCTGGAACACTATCGCGTGCAAGACCTTCCATACATCTATCCCAACACCAACTGGCAGGATGAATTGCTGAAAAAAGTGGACTTTTCGCACAAATACAATTTGAATATCTCCGGCGGAACGGACTATGCGCGGGTATTCGCCTCTCTGAGTTACCTCTACGACGGCGACATCATCAAAACGCAGAAGCAACCGGAATATGACCCGAAATATTCTTTCTCCCGATACAACTACCGTTTCAACATTGATTCGGATGTGACCAAAACAACCTTGCTGACGCTGGATGCCGGCGGGTTCGTCAGCATTACCAATGCGCCCTATGAAACCAACAGCCAGCGGCGTTACAGACCTATTTACATGCTGGGGCCTATGACCGTTCCCTTTACGTATCCCGAAGAAGCGCTCGAATTATATCCCGACCCGTGGCGGCCTGACGAAACAGGCGAAAGGTTGTCCTCAACAGGCGTGCCTAATTCAGAAAATCCGAACATCGCCAACAATTACAGCGGCAGCAGGAACGTGAAAAGAACAGACCTGAACATAACGCTTAAGTTGAAACAAAAATTGGATTTTATTACTGACGGGCTTTCCGTCAATGCACAGGTAGCGTATAACCACAACATGGCGTATGTCAAAAACTACTCCTACGACGCGGTTACCTACAGGTTGGAAGACGACGGCACATGGACCCGCTTCAAGGGACGGGGAGGAACCATCGACGGCGAAGCGCCGGTTACTCCTGTCAATGTGGAGGGCGAAAGCGTGTCGGGCGACCCCTTCAGAAGCTGGTATTATGAAGTATCCTTGCATTATGCACGCACTTTCGACAAACACGCCGTGAGCGGATTGGTGTTGGGGCAACGAAGACAACGACAGACCAATGTGGAATTTCCCAGATATGAAGAAGGACTCATCGGGCGTATTACCTACGATTTCGATACCCGCTATCTCATGGAAATCAACCTTGCCTACAACGGCTCGGAACAGTTTTCCCCGAAAAACAGGTACGGCTTTTTCCCCTCTTATGCGGTAGGGTGGAATCTCCACAACGAAAAATTCTTCCAGCCGGTAAAGAAAATCGTCAGCAGGGCGAAACTGCGGTTATCCTATGGCGAAGTGGGCAGCGACGCCGCCTCTGCCCGCTGGCTCTATACCTCTTCCTATGTGAACGGAGGACAATACACCGATAAATATTACCCGGGCACGGCAAGCGCTGCCGCCGCCTACATTACCCCCATCGTGGAAGAAAATGCAGCCAATGAAAATGCCACTTGGGAACGCGCAGTAAAACAGGATGTGGGAATAGAGCTGGCTTTCCTGCAAAACAACATGTTTGTGCTGTCGATGGATTTCTACCGCGAAGACAGAGATCAGATTCTGTTAGACCGCCTGTCCGTACCGGCATGGTTCGGCGTGGGAACGAAACAGCAGAACCTGGGCAAAACGGAAACCAAAGGGTATGAAATAGAGTTGCGATTTCAGCAAACGGCTTCCGGCGGTTTCCATTACTGGCTGAAACCCTCCGTCAGTTTCAGCGACAACCGGATCATAGAAAAGGACGAACCCATGTACAAACCTGAATACCAAAAGCAGAAAGGAAAAAGAATCTGGCAGGAGTTCGGTTATGTGTCCACCGGTATGATACAGGATGTGGACGAACAAATGACCAGCACCAGCTACGGCGGAGGCCTCATGGGACTGGGGGATTCCCAGTGGATGGATTTCAACGGAGACGGGGTGATTGACACCTATGATCAGGTACCGATAGGCTATTCCACCCAATACCCCCTGTACAATTACAGTTTTAGCGGCGGCTTTCAACTGAAAAATTTCGAATTTGATTTCCTCTTTCAAGGCGTAAGCCATTATTCCAGGGTGGTGATTGACGCCTTTTCGTGGCCCCTGCACCGTTTGAGCAACCATGTGTTCGAATACCAGATGGACGCATGGAGCCCCGACAACCGCGACGCGCAATACAATGCCTACCATTTCGACAGCAACCGCACGCACAATAACATAGGCGACGGGGGCACGCGCAGCACCAATACCTACGACGCCTCCTTCATCCGGCTGAAATCGGTCAATCTGACTTATACCCTGCCGAAAAAAACCGCCAATAAAATGAAGTTGGACAAGTGTTCCATCTTCCTGCGCGGCAGCAACCTCTTCACATGGGCGCCCCATTATCCGCTGGCCGACCCCGAAGGAAGCGACGGTACCGGAGGCAGGCTCACCTACGGATATTACCCGATGATGAGAAAATACACATTGGGTTTACAAATCACATTTTAATCAATTTTAATAAAATCAATCGTATGAAAAAATTAAATATATTATGGGTGATGACGGCATTACTGGTCGCAATGGGAACCGCCTGTAACAGCGATTATTTAGATAAAATGCCCGAAGCGGAAGGATATGATTTCGACAAGGTGTTCAAAGATTCCACCAATTACCGGAATTTCTGCGAATACTTGGTCATCTATCCCTTTTTCCTGCATTTGCAGAACGGCGTAAAACCGCTCGGAAGTTTTGATGATATTACCGACAATTCCATGTCCACGCCTACCTACTCCGGCGTACCTTCCGTACAGTGCCAGATAGGCAATTACTATGCGATGCGCAGCAACGGCGACGCCCCCATGTCCAACAACACCACATGGGAGCAAATATGGAAACATATTCGCATTGCCAACAACGGCATACGGAACATCCTCCATTACCCGGGATCGGAAACTTCCAAAAACAAGATACTGGGGATGTGCTATTTCTACAGGGCCTTTGCCTACATGGAACTGACGCGGCGGTGGGGAGGAATGCCCTATTTTTGCAGGCTCATCGTTGCCGACGAAAATATGGATTACCCAAGGTTGAGCATGCAGGAAACCTACCTGTCGGCAGCTGCGGACTGCGACTCGGCGGCCATGTATCTGCAAGACGTCATCCCGCTTTCCGAATTTCAGCATCCCACCAGAATCGCAGCCCTGGCGCTCAAATCGCGTATCCTCCTCTATGCTGCCAGCGATTTGGCGCGCAATGAAAACGGCAATGGCGAAGACCTCTGGGAAGAAGCGGCATTAGCCGCCGACTATGCCCTGCAACAGGCCGAAGCCACCGGATATTACGCCTTGGTGGACTGGGCGAATTACTACTACATCTTTAAAGGCGATCAGGAAGATTATTATGCCAAGGAAATTCTTTTCGGCAGAAGGGCTTCCATCAATTGGGGGTCGGACGCCTATATCAATACCATCCGACCCCCGGGAATACTGTCCGGAAAATATGGCGTGGCCGTCAATCAACTGTTCGTGGACGACTTTGAAATGAAACCGACCGGCTTACCCGTGGAAGACAACGACGCCGGCTATCTGGAACAGAACCCGTATATCAACAGAGACCCGCGTTTCGAGTTCAATGTGATCTATAACCAGCAAACGGTCATGACACGAAAACTGAACATCTTTCAATATGATGAAAACGTCACCGAACAGACGGGCAGCATGGACTGTAAGATGCTACAGGGAACGCCGGTAATGGGATACACGCAAACAGGCTATTACGGAAAAAAATGGATGGGCGACACTTGGAACCAAACCTTAAAACAACAATGGCCTTACATCCGGCTGGCCGAAATATATTTGAACTTCGCCGAAGCCGCCAATGAAGCGTGGGGCAATCCCGACGTAAAAGACAGCCGTTGCCTGTATTCCGCTGCCGAAGCCGCAAACGTGGTACGCAACAGAGCAGATATGCTAAACGTCCACAGCAAATTTTTGAATAAAGACGCCTTCCGGGAAAGAATACGCAACGAACGACGGGTGGAACTCTGTTTTGAAGAACACCGTATCTTCGACATCAGACGGTGGAAAATAGGTACGCTGCCCGAATACCGTGATATATGGAGAATGAAAATAACCAAGTTGAAAACCGGTAATTACGATCCCCTCGTGTATCCCACCGGATTTAAACATGAAAAGGAATTTTTCTTGCGCAGGGTCTATGAAGACCGGCACAATCTCTTTGTGATCAAATTGGACGACACCAATATCGGACCTAATTTCAAACAAAACCCGGGTTGGTAAAGGGATTTATTATTAAAAACAATTATTGAAAATGAATACCATGTCAAAAAAAATAACTTGTCTTATCGCTACCTGTCTTTGCCTGTTTGTGGGTGTTTTACCCGTTTCAGGACAGAAAAAGGCAACAACAAAAATAGCCGTCAACGTGGAAATAGTCGATGAAGCGGGCAACCCCGTAGCCTTTGCCGAGATTACCTCTGCCAAGGAGCGGCACAGCTTCGAAGCAAACGAAAGCGGACATGCAAGCCTGCTGCTGGCATCCGACGATATTGTGAAAATCATATCGGAAGGCTACCGGACGGCGGTCTTTTCTACCGACCAATTGGCAGAAAACGGCAAGGTAACGCTCGAAAGCGAACCCTATTTTTCGGGTGAAGCGCACAAATTATATACCTTGTTCGGCGAAACCGACGAAAGACGCACCGTAGGCGCTTTCTCCAAAGTAAACGGAAGCGACCTGGAAGCCAATCCGACCATGCACCTGTACAATGCGCTGGGCGGACGGCTGAACGGACTGTTTACCATGGACAATACCCTCGTGCCGGGATTTACCAACTCCAGCAGCCATATCAGAACGCCGCAGGGCGATATGCTGATCCTGATCGACGGCGTGGAACGGTCGCTGGACTACATCGAACCGGAAACAGTAGAAAGCGTGCAGCTATTGAAGGACGCTTCCCTGAAATCCCTGTATGGCGGCGTGAATACCAACGGTATCCTGATGATCAAAACCAAACGCGGCAAAAAATTTGAAAACGGCGCCCGCGTCAATGTGCAAACCGGCATACAAAAACCAACGCGCCTGCCCAAATACCTCAACGCCTACGATTACGCCGTCATGTACAACCAGGCGGCGATCGCCAACGGAATGGAACCCTATTTCAACCCTGAAGGATACCTCTCCGGCGACCCGATCCTCTACCCGGATGTGGACTATTACGACATGTTCCTGAACGACCACATGACCATCACCCGCGCCAACATGCAATATTCCGGCGGCAGCCAGAAAACGCGCTTCTTCACCCATCTCGGATACCAAACCAACGGCGGGCTGGAACGCTTTACGGAATACCCCAACCGCGACCGCGTGTTCACCCTCAGGGGCAACGTGGACAACATCGTATTGGATTTTATTACCTTCTCCGCCGGTTTCAATACGGCATGGCAACAAAAAAGCTGGCCTAACCTGTCCACCCAAACCTTTTTCAACATGCTGTCCGACAACCGACCCAACGAATTTCCAATACAAATACCGGCAGAAAACGTAGGGCAAACCAACAAGGATTTTGTGTGGGGAGGCACCGCCATCAACCGCAACAATCCCTACGGCAGTCTGGTCGAAGGAGGACATGCGGAACGGGAATATGCCTATATCCAAACCGATTTCTCCCTGAATTTCGATTTGGACAAATGGATCCGCGGCCTGTCCGTCAAGCCGATACTGACTTTCGACATGTACAATTACTTTACCTCCGCGCAGGGCGCCACCTATGTGGTGTTTGAACCGACAGCCACCGACGACCCCGACAACCCCATCGCCTACACCTCGTGGGGAAAGGAAACCAAGGCTACCAGCATGACACGCAGCGGCGCCACCGTCAACCGCAACTATGTCTTCAATGTTACCGGCGTTTACAACCGAGCATTCGGCAAACATGACGTCAACGCCCTGCTGACTTATTTCCAGCAGACCAAAGAATACAACAGCCAGCACAATGCATTGCGGCGACTGAATTTCGGCGGGCTGGTCAATTACATGTACGACCATAAATACGCTGCCGAAGTCAGCGTAAACCGCGTCGGCGTCAGTTCCTTTTCTCCCGAAAAGCAGTTCGGCACTTTTCCCACCTTCGGCGCAGGATGGATCATCAGCGAAGAAGCCTTCATGGAAAACGCCTCATGGCTGGATTACCTGAAACTGAGGGCAAGCTACGGCATCCTCGGCTCCACCACCTACACGGCAGAAGGGCTGTTCTCCGCCTACCTGTATCGCGACGTATGGGAACCGTCCGGCACTTATGACGTCGCGGGCTTCAACAATATCGCAAGGGAAACGCAAACAGGCAATCCCGACGTCGGATTCCAGAAAAACTACGACCTGAATGCAGGAGTGGATATGCAGCTGTTCCGGCGTTCCCTGTCGATTTCCGCAGGCTATTTCCACAATATTCTGGATGGCTCGCTGGCCAACGTGGGCGATATCACCGCCGGCGTGAGCGGCAAAAATGCCGCCCTGATGATGCAAAACTACAAAGAATATGTGACGGAAGGATGGGAAGGCGAAGCACGCTACGAAAAAAGAGTCGGCAACTGGAAATTCGCGCTGGGTACGAATTTCTGCTACGGAACGACCAAAATCACCAAAGAAGCCAACCCGCCCTATCCCGAAACATTTGCCGGACTGCTGAAAATTGAAAAAGTGGGCGATGTGAAAGGACAAAGAGTCATCGGAACCTTTGCCGATCAGGCCGACATCGACGTATCCCCGCGACAGGACTTCGGAACGGTGCAGGCGGGCGATTTCAAGTATTTCAATGCCAACCCTGACAGGGTAGTGGACAGTCGCGATCAGACCGTCATCGCCAACACTACGCCCTCGCTGGAATACGGCATCACCCTCAAAATCGAATACAAAGGCTTCAACATCGACCTGCTCGGATACGGTATGGGTGGTTTCGACCGCATCCTGAACAACAAATATTATCAAATCTACGGAACGCGCAAGTATTCCAACGTGCTGATCGACGGACTGCCCAACGGTAATCCCCATCCCGTACTCAGCCCGGAATACCGGAACAACAATTTTATCTCTTCCGACTACTGGGTAGTCAAAGGAAATTATTTCAAACTGCGAAACGCGGAAGTAGGTTATACGCTCCCTTATGCCCTCAGCTCGAAAATCGGCATCAACAAACTAAAAATATATGTAAGAGGCTTTAACCTCTTTACCATATCCGAAATCAAAGACCTCGATCCCGAAAATCTGGATGCGGGCATCAGCAATTTCCCCTTGTGTACGACCCTCACCGGCGGTATTTCCATTTCATTTTAATCTTCAACACCCACCGATATGAAAATTTATCATACAGTATCATGTTTATTGCTGGCAGGCATGTTGGGCGCCTGTTCCGACTTCTTAGAGCCGCGACCGGACAACACCATGACCGAAGAAGAAGTCTTCGCCAACGCCGCTTATTTCTGTGGCCCCTTAATGGACGCCTATTCCGCCCTGCCCGAATACTTCGACATCGCCATGGAGTCGATGACCGACAATGCGGTGAACAATCCATTGTCCGGCAACTATTACCTGTGCAGCGTAGGCGCCCTCCGCCCCAACCACAATCCTCTGGACAACTGGGTCAGCGGTTACCAGCAAATCAGGAGGCTCAACCAGTTCCTCAGCAAAATGACGCTGGACACTACAGCCGTCGTGCCGACGCCCGTCCGCTTTTATGTCATCAAAACCCCGCAGGACAGCATCGACAACGTGCGCGAATTTTACCGGCTGCTGGGCGAAGCGTATTTCGTTCGCGCTTACTGGAAATGGGAGTTGCTGCAAAACTTCGGCGGCGTCAGCGCCGACGGTACCACCGCCCTGGGCGTACCCGACGTGGGCGACAGGGTGCTGGAAGTAACCGACGACCTGAACCTGCCCCGCGCCTCCTACGCCGAAAGCGTGCAGTCCATCGTCAACGACTGCGACAGCGCCATCCAACTCCTGCCGGTGGAATACAAAGGAAGCACCGACCGTGTGACAGGAACCACCATGAACGGACGCGCTTCGGGCATCGCCGCCATGGCGCTGAAAGCCCGCGTGCTGCTCTACGCCGCCAGCCCGGCCTTTAATCCCTCCGGAGACATAACGCTATGGGAAAAAGCGGCCATCGCCGCAGGAACAGCCATCAAAGCCGTCTCAGGAGGCTTCCAAGACCTCGCAGCTTATGAAGCCTATTTCTTCAACCAATTACAAAACAAAGTCTGGAACGACAACGGACGGGATCTGTTCTTCCGCGCACACATCACCAGCGGTAACCGGAACTACGAAAACAACAATTACCCGCAGTCCATGTACGGCTCGGCCACCAACAGCCCCTCCCAAAACTATGTGGACGCCTTCACGGACAACACCGGCTACCCCATCGGGGAAAGCGGCGCCGTTTATGACGAAACCAACCCTTACGCCAACCGCGACCCGCGATTGGCGCTCTATGTGGGATACAACGGATCGCAAATGGGGCCGGGAAACTACCACACCATCGCCAGCTACAAGGGCGGAGAAGACGCTTACATGCCGCTGAAAAAAACGGCGCGCACCTCCTATTACCTGAAAAAACTGCTGCGACCGGGAACCGTCAGGCTGGTACCGGGCGAAGAAGTTGGAACGGCAAGAGCGTACATCATCCTGGGAAAACCCGAACTGTACCTCAACTTTGCCGAAGCCGCCAACGAAGCGTGGGGAGTAACGGCAGATCCGCAGGGATTCGGATTCACCGCCGCGACCGTACTGAAAAGAATACACAAAAAATACTGGGGCAACGCCAATGGCGACAAATATTTGGATAACGTCATCGGCAACGACGCAAACCTGTTCCGCGCATACATCCGCAATGAACGACGCATCGAATTGGCTTTCGAAGGGCATTACTACTTCGACCTGCGCAGGTGGATCGCCGACAAAAACACCGCCTCCCTCAACACCAACGTCTATGGCATGGAAATCACCAAAAACGACGACGGCAGTTTCACCTACAACCCACAGCTATTGCTGGAAAAAAGATATTTCGCATCGCCGTTCCAGCCGATTCCCTACATGGAAATCTACAATTCGCCGGCGCTGGTGCAAAACTATGGATGGGAGTAAATAATGAATAATGAATAACGAATAACGAATAATGAATACTAAAATGAAAAGATACCTTATCCTCTTTGCGGCGGTCGCCCTTATTGCGAACGGCGCATGTAAATTCGACGATCCGGACGTGTCCTACTCGTACACCTCCGTGCTGTTTCCCAATCAGGACTACAACCGGAACATCATTGTGGGCGAAGGTTTGCGCCTGAACGTGGGCATTGTTTTTTCCGGCGTGGTGTCCAACGACCGCGACCGCATCGTGGCATACGAGATCGATCCCGCGCTCATCGTTACCGCCGGAAAGTTGGAATTGCCGCCCGCATATTACGTTTGCGGAGACCCGTCGTACATCACGGTGCCGGCGGGACAACTGAAAGGCTACCTGCCCGTGCAGCTGGATTCCGTCGCTTTCCTGAACGACCCCAAGTCGCTCACCGGCGAATATGTCCTGCCCATCCGGCTGGTGTCCTCCTCCAACGTGGATTCCATCAGCGAAGGACTTGACTTCATGCGCATCTCCATCAGCTATTATGCCAAACAGCACGGCAATTACACCTACGAAGGCAGCGTCAGCCGCTCCACCACAGGCGGAGTAACCACAGACACTACCTATTGTAACATCGCCAGCGAAACCAACGGTATCCGTTTCCTGCAAACGACGGGTCCCACAAGTTTCCGCATGACGGCCGACCCCACCAACAGCTACGACCCCGCAAAGGCGGATAACTTCGCTTTCCTGCTCGACGTACCGACACGCGGCGGAGCAGTAACCATCGCCGCCGACCCCGCCTCAGCCGTCGCCGTAACGCCCGATGGAACGTCCGACTACAATGCCGCCACCAAAACGTTCCAGCTGAATTACAAATACACGCTGCCGGATGGAACCGAATGTCGCATCTCCGAGACGCTCATCTTCCGTAACCGCATCCGCGACGTGCAGGAAAACGGCCTTTATATCAACGAATGGAGAGGCATCAGCGAATAATAAAACCTTCTCTCAGATGATGAAAACGCCTTTTTTTCAAAAATAAGCCTTCCCACAGATGTTGAAACGCCTTTTTTTCAAAAATAAGCCTTCCCACAGATGAGGAAACGTCTTTTTTTCAAAAATAAGCCTTCCCACAGATGTTGAAACGTCTTTTTTTCAAAAATAAGCCTTCCCACAGATGTTGAAACGCCTTTTTTTCAAAAATAAGCCTTCCCACAGATGTTGAAACGTCTTTTTTTCAAAAATAAGCCTTC
>JAISWE010000107.1 GCA_031271175.1 Bacteroidales bacterium
GACAGTGTCAGGTTTTGCTCAGTCGAGAAACTCACACCGTCCTTCGGATACCCCCTCCACAGGAGTCGTCCCTGCGGGACACCGGAAAACTGTTATAGCTTATTTATTTCGCATCCCTTTAGCTGTCTGTACTGTTTTTAAGCCCCTGTACAGTGTTTGGGCGTCGGTGGGCATGTCCACCACTGCCGCCGAAACAATGTATTTTCTTTCCGGACACTCCGAAATGGGAAATACACAATGTATTTTCTTACCCGGACACTCCGAAATGGGAAATACACAATGTATTTTCTTCCCCAGACACTCCGGGAAGAAAAATACACAATGTATTTTCTTTCCCAGACACTCCGGGAAGAAAAATACATGATGTATTTTCTTTCCCAGACACTCCGGGAAGAAAAATACATGATGTATTTTCTTTCCCAGGCACTCCGGGAAGAAAAATACATGATGTATTCGAAAAAAGAGTTCCCTTAGCATTATGATCCGTTATCGGTTATCCATTTTGACAGGGGTTTACTGTAATTTGTTTTTTGAGAAACGGTTGGTAATAAATCTTCCCGATATGCTGAGCGCCAGGACGATCAGCGTGAGTACCAGCGCTGCGGCATAGCCTCTTTCCTGCGCTTCCGGTGCGGGCTGGTTGTAGAGATTGAATACGAGCATGGGCAATGTACCGACCGGCTGAGTAAAAGAAGTGGGGATATGGTCGGTGTATCCTGCCGTGAGCATGACGCTTGCAGCGTCACCGATGGCGCGGCCGATGGAGAGCAGGGTGGCTGTGGCGATACCGGGAGCGATCTGCCGGAGTACTACGAAAATGGTTTCAAAACGGGTAGCGCCCAGCGAGTAGGCGGCATCCAGAATGTCGCGCGGAAACTGCCTCGCCACTTCGTCCATCGAACGGATGAAGATGGGAATGATCAGCAGCGTAACAACGACAATACCGCTGATGAGCGACCCTCTCATGCCAAGAAACAGCATGATGGTGAGGCCGAAAGCCCCATAAACGATGGAGGGTATCCCGAAAAGCACGTCGTAGGCGATCCGTGCGACATAGGCCATTTTCGAGCGTTTTTTCAGATATACGTTCAGATAGAAGACGACAGGAGTGCTGATCAGCAGTCCCAAAAAGGTGGATGCACCCACAATATACAGCGAACCGACAATGGCGCTGAGAAAACCGCTTCCTTCTCTCTGGGTGTACAGGTCATATCCGCCCACGCGGGTGATAAGGTTCCAACTCAGGGCATTCCATCCTTTCGAGGCAATGGAGTAGATGATACTGATGACAAAAGCAAACACCGTCAGTGTTGCTCCGATCATCAGTACCTTGAATATTTTTTCTTCTATTGATTTGAAATTCATGGGATGTATTTAGAAAAACGTTTTTTCGATCCGATAGAGGATCATGCGAGAAATGATGTTGAACAGCAGCACCACCACAAACAGGATCAGCGCTGCAAACATCAGCGCCGCATCATAGAGGGGTACGGACATCATCTCGCCGTAGTGGGCAGCTATCAGGGCGGGCAGTGGCTGACAGTCGTCGAAAAGGGACGTCGGCACCCGTACGCGGCTTCCGCACACCATCAGCACGGCGATGGTTTCGCCCAATGCTCGCGACACGGCAAGGACAACGGCGGCAATGATGCCGGGCATGGTTTTCCGTAGGACGACGGATTTGGTGGTCTGCCATCTGGTGGCGCCCAGCGATACCGACGCCTCGCGCAGTTCGCTCGGGACAGAGGTGAATATTTCAATGAACAGGCTTACCAGCAGGGGGAGTATCATCACGCCAAGCACTATTCCTCCCGCCAGAAGGGAATATCCCGTCGATGTCTCCACGAAATGCGGTGCAAGCCGGTTTGATATCCAGGGTATGATCAGCAAGATACCCCATATTCCGTATATGATGGACGGCAACCCTCCCAGAATGTCCAGCGCCGGAAAAACGTATTTCCGGATGCCTGATTTGGCGTATTCGGTAAGGTAAACGGCCGTCAACAGGGCGATAGGCGCTGCCATCGCTATGGCAAATACTGTTACCCAGACGGTGCTCATCAGGAAGGGTAAAAATCCGAACTTTCGGCTTTCCGGTCGCCAGTTGCCGGACAGGAGCAGTTCGCTCAGGCTGTTACCTTCCAACACGGGCGACGCCTTCAGGTAGAGGCCGACGCCCATTGCCACCACCAGTAGCATGGCGACCACCGTCAAGGAAAACATCAATCCGTTGGCTGTCCTGTCTTTCAGT
This sequence comes from Bacteroidales bacterium, assembly GCA_031271175.1. Classification (GTDB taxonomy): domain Bacteria; phylum Bacteroidota; class Bacteroidia; order Bacteroidales; family UBA4181; genus JAIRLS01. The sequence continues at coordinate 2,252 of JAISWE010000107.1, forward strand.
ATGCGGAAAGTCATCATGCCTGCCGTCTTATTGGGGTTGTGTTGCTGCCGGCGCAATGCTGTCCGGCAGCAACCGGAGGCTCTCTTGCAGTTTTTCTGCGGGGAGGCCAATGTAGCCTACCGTTGTGTTGTGCTGTTGCCCTTCCGTAAGGATGTATCGCAGGAACGCGATTACTTCCGGCTTTTTGGGCATACCGCCGGTGATCATGTACAAGTTGCGTGCCGGAGGGGAAGGATAGCGATTTTCCGTAATTGCCCGAATGATTTGGTCTTTTGTATCGTAAAACAGTTCCCCTTCGTCCAGCCTCCCGTTACCGTCCACGTCGATGGGCAGCGCCTTCAGGCCGGGATTGGGCTTACGGGTGGTCTCGTCGTAAACATAGCCGATGTTGTTCAGCCCGATGCCCAGCACGTCTTTCTGTACGGCAGTAGCAACGCCCGGATCACCGAAAACGCCTGTTCCCGTGAGGTCTTCCTGTTTACTGTCCAGCCATGCCGCCCATGTTTCCGCCGCACCGCAGGCGTCGGAACGGGTATAGACATGTACTTTGCTGTGGTTGCCCGAGCCGCTCACCTGTCCCCATTCTTTATATTCGCCGGTAATCCACAACTTGATGGCGGCTTCGCGGGTAAGCCCCGTTTTCAGCAAATCGTGCAGGTCTGGGTTATCGACGTTGACAGTGGCCACTACGGCATCTTTTGCCACGGTAAAAGCCACTGCTCCTTTCGCTGCTTCCACCGGATATATCTCGCGCGACACCATACCAATGTCCACCATGCCCGACAGCGCGTCGGTCATTCCTTTGCCCGCTCCGCCCGCAGAAATGTCAATCCTCACTTCGGGGTGCTGTTTCTGAAACTCCTCTGCCCACTTCACTGCCAACGGATAGAGGGCGAACGCGCCCGAGATGGAAATTTCGGACTGCTTTGAACCGCAGGAACCGAATCCTGCCGCCATCCCTGCTGCCACCGCGGCTATTATCCATATTCTTTTCATTTCTTATCTTCTTATCCTGTTTTCGGCGGCTACCGACCGGAACGCCTGTACTCGCCGCTTGGTTATCAATAAATCCGAACGGCAAAGATAGGGATTAAAAATCGAAGTTGGTCATCTTTTGAAAACAAATACCACAAATGTGGTAGATGATATCCCGTCACGGGACGATTCCACCGTTCATCCAAACAGCGCCTTCGGCTTTTTCTTCGCTTTTTTATTTTTCTGCATTTTTTTTTCAAAAAAAACCTTACTTTTGTAGTCTGCAATTTATCGATTCATTCATCAATGATTTTTAAAAAGTAAAAAATAAGATGTTAAGATTTTTTTGCATATTGGCGGGTCTGTTACTGTATGGCGTTTCGCTTTTCGGGCAGCAAAAACCGGTGGAAGCGTTGACGGTGGAGGACATCATGTCCATGAGTTTTGACGATTTGTCGGCCTATTCGATGGAAGATCAGCTACGGATGGCAGGTATGGCGGGGGTGAGTTTTGACGACCTGTTCAAGTTACTTTTGAACAGAGATGTTTCCATTGCCTCCAAGCACGACGAGAGTTACTTTGACACCCCTTTTTCCACCTCGTCGCTGACTGCGGAGGAGTTGGAGAATGCGGGGGTGCTGTCCGTCCCGGAAGCGTTGCGGCTACTTCCCGGGGTGATTGTGCGTGAAAAGACCAACGGCAACTACGACATACAAATCAGGAACAGCAACAACATTGCCGGCCAGCAGAGCCTTTTTTCGGAAAATACGATGACACTGGTGATGCTCGACGGGAGGATCATTTATACACACACCACCGGCGGCATGTTTTGGGAAACCCTTCCGATAGGCATATCGGACGTTGAGAAGATTGAGGTGATCCGCGGGGCTGCCAGCGCTATGTATGGCGCCAATGCGGTGACGGGAGTGATCAATATCATTACTAAAAAATCCTCTCCGGAAAAAGTGTCCATTGAAGCCGACATCAAATCGGGGGGCTATTTCAACGGCCCCAACCTTTTTAACGGGAAGCTCTCCGGCACACAATACCTGTCGATACTGTACAATGCAAACGAAAAGTGGAAATTCAGGATTTCCGGAAACTACAGTCACCGTGAACGGACACAGGACGGGATTTATTTTTATACTACCGACCGTCTCTCGTTTGAAGGCCCCACCGACAAATACCTGCCGGTAGATTCGGCGGTGATGCACGGATCGGATCCCAAAGCGATGTTCGGCAATCCGTCGCAGAGCCTGTTTGCCTACGGCATAAACGGACTTCTTGCCTATACCGGTGGCGACAACTTCAACCTGAATGTGACGGCAGGCATACAGCAGTCGGAAGCCATCGCATCCAACCTCGATCTGTATTTTTTCGCGCACAGCGAGCGGGACTACGGAATGAAATATGTGAACTTGCAGTCGAACATATACGGTTTGAGCCTTCAAGCGGACTACTCGTGGGGATACGGCGACCTGGCGTGCGGGATACCCGGCCTCAAGGCCGATCAGGGCAGTTTCAACGTCAATGTGGAATACAGGCGTCGATGGGGCGGTCTGGCCCTTACTCCCGGTTTCTACTATTCGATCAACACGCTGAACAGCGCTCCCTATAAAGCCGCCAACCAGTCCTATTTTGAAGGACGGCAAAAATTGAGCAGTTGGGCGCCGAGTTTCCGCATTGACTACAGCCCCGTGAGGCAACTGCGACTGATCGGCGGACTGCGGCTGGAAAAAAACAATATTCCCGACCGCTATTACCTGACATGGCAATTGGCGGCCACCGGCAAAATCAACGAAGGAAGCCTCCTCCGCGCCGTCTATTCGCGCGCCAACCGAAGCCCCTTCATGATGGACACAAGAACCAATTCGGGAGTGACCATCCACTCTCCGCGACAGGACGTCAACATCATCATTGCGGGGGCAGACGACCTCCGGATGGCGTATTCGGACATGTTGGAAGCAGGCTACCGGCAAAAAATAGGCAAACACATCCTGCTGAACGTGGAAATTTTCCATTCCATCATGAAAGACCTCAATACGGCCGGACTGGAAGAATTGAAATTCGTTGTGGACATCAACAAAACCACCCTGGATAATCTTCCGCTTCCCAGTTATCTGCGTTACCGGTTTGCCAACCTCCCGGAAGTGCAAAAACAAACGGGACTGACGGTTGAAACGGGAATTGTACTTAACGAACGCATCAATTTCCGCTTCTGGGGAACCGTTCAACAGACGCGGCTGATCCATCACATGGACAACGAACACATTTATTTTACGCGCGACAACGACATCCATGCGGTCAACAAATATGTTCCCACCATGATGGGGATGGGCATCAAACTGGGCAACGAATACTCGGCAGGCTACCGGACAGCCATCGGAGAGGGGAAATCCGAAGAAGATGCAAGAATAGCGGGCGTAGCGAAAATCTTCAAGTACATCAGGGACTATCCCTCCTTTAACACGTTTACCATTCTCGACAGCGACCTTGAAGAGGACGGCGACATCGCTTATGTGAACATCAAGTCCAAGCAGACGCCCGCTTTTTACGGCGGGTGCGAGATCAACTGGCGCTTTGCCGAAAAATTCCTCCTTTTTGTCAGCGGCTACGGATTCTCGCAACATTCCTATTCCAACCAGTTCCTGACCACGAATATCAGCGGCAAGTTCCTGCTGAATGCAAAAATCGCATATACTGTTACCGACAATGCTTCTATTGCCTTCTCCGTGAACAATATTCTCCATTCCACCTCTCAGGAATTTGGGTTTATGGATCCGGTAGGAACTCAGGGGTATGCCACTTTCAACTTCAAATTCTGACGCCTTGCCGGACGTCGATCCCGTCTATTCGCTTGCTCTCATGCGTTCTGCGTTTTCTTCCATTTGCAGCTTGTCAATCAGCTCCTGAATATCGCCGTCGATAATGGCAGGCAGGTTGTACAGCGTCAGGTTGATGCGGTGGTCGGTGACGCGGCTTTGGGGGTAGTTGTAGGTGCGGACTTTTGCCGAGCGGTCGCCGGTGGAAACCATGGTTTTTCTTTGGGCAGCCACTCCGTCCATGTATTTCCGGTATTCGAGATTGTAGATACGGGTGCGCAGTTCTGCCAGCGCTTTGTCGAAGTTTCTCAGTTGCGACTTTTCGTCCTGGCACTGCACCACAATGCCTGTAGGAACATGGGTCAGCCGTATGGCGGAATAGGTGGTATTGACCGACTGTCCGCCGGGGCCGGAGGAACAGAAAACATCTTTGCGGATATCGTTCATGTTCAGCTCTATATCAAACTCGCCTGCTTCCGGAAGTACGGCAACGGTGGCAGCGGAAGTATGCACCCGCCCCTGCGTTTCGGTTTTGGGAACCCGCTGCACACGGTGTACGCCCGACTCATATTTAAGCGTCCCATACACTTTTACTCCCGTAACCGTCATTACGATTTCCTTGAAGCCGCCCGCCGTTCCCGGTGAAAAACCGGTTACTTCCACTTTCCATCCTTTGTTTTCACAAAAACGGTTGTACATCCTGTAAAGATCGCCGGCAAAGATGCTGGCTTCGTCGCCTCCTGTCCCGCCACGTATCTCCATCACCGCATTCTTGTCGTCCTCCGGATCGGAAGGCAGCAACAACAGTTTGATTTCTTCATCCAGCAGTCCGATGCACGAGCTCAACTTTTCTACTTCCTCCTGTGCCATCACCCGCAATTCTTCGTCTTTTTCGTCGCGAAACATTTGCTTTGCCTCCTCCAGATGGCTCAGCAATATGCGGTAGCGGTCGTACGCCGCAATAAGCGGCTCCATATCGCGGTATTCCCTGTTCAGCCTGATATACCGTTTCATGTCGCTCATCACCTCAGGATCGGTGATCTGCTGGCTTATTTCTTCGAAACGTATCTTGATTCCTTCCAGTTTGTCAAGTATGGCACTGTTCGACATATCTGTACATATTCATATTTGCCGCAAAAATAGTGCATGAAAAGGAAAAATCAAAATATTGAAATATTT
>JAISWE010000156.1 GCA_031271175.1 Bacteroidales bacterium
GACGGTTTCGACAAAGTTATTCAAGTAATTGAAGCCTGTAGAAATACGGTGCCTGTTTCGTTGATGTTCACACTTTCTCCCTATAACAGTTTTGACGACATGAATTTTGTTGTTGAAACGGCAAAGAAATATCATATTGATGTCAGAATAGGCGTTTACAATAATATCGACTTTTTCAAAACCGTTGATGCCGCACATGTATCCGTAGCAGGCATACCGAACGGTAAACATGCGAATGAGAAGGATTCGGAAAATAACTTTATCAAAAGCATACCTGCTAATGTAAAAGAGACGTCGGAAAATTACGATTTTTTGGTTTTGTATAACGAATGGCGAACAGGTAAATTGAAACTGAATTGTTACAGTATTTTTGATTCACTGGTCATTCATCCCAATGGGGATGTTCCCGTATGTCAGCATCTTGACAGGAAACTGGGCAATATTTACGAAAAATCGCTTGACGATATTTATAATGGAAAAGAGGCTGTGAAATTGCAGCAAAAGCATGCAAAAACCTGCAATAAATGCTGGATTAATTTTCACAGAAAATATGATATCGTACTATTAAGAAGCCTCGAAAAATTTGTTCCGAAGCCGGTCATCCAACTATTTTATGGAAAATACCAATGGACAGACAATCCGACACATACTTACAGGAAAACCGTATATGATTGATATTATTTCAGGCATACCGTTCCGAAAAATTCGGGACGATGGAAATCGGGTTTTTCCGTTTCAATAGGATTCCAACTCAAAAAATGCGGTTCGCTGAGATCGTCTCCGCATTTGAAAAAATTGGCTTTGACACATTTGGCGGCGGGGAAAACGTCCTTGTGTTTAAAAAAAGCCTTGTAAGGAATCGCTACCCACAGTTCCCATTCCGTTTCTCCTGCCCGTTCCTGAAAAGGAGCGCTGCCAAGGCTTGGAAAACGCCTGATTTCGGCAAGCAAATCCAATGGCGCCCATTCCCTTCCGTGTCGGCCGGTGCCGACCGACATCAGGCACATTCCCGCACAGTTAAATTCAAAGTTATAGTACACGCCATCGTCCGCAGGGCTTACAAAATATTCGACACACGAATCCTTCCATACTTCTCCGTTGTCACGGCCGGCAACGGCGCGTATATATTTTTCACGCACTCGGTATTGCAGTAAAAACTCGGTGGCGCTATATGCCAGCTTGAATTGCACCCATGGACGGTAAGCATATTCTTTCCAATTGACCACATTGACCAAGTTCCATTCACTGGTTTCCAATGCTTTATTTATTTCATTCCACGAAGCTCCGGCGCTTGTGGCAACTTTTTTTATTGTTAGCTTTTTTGAATTTGACATGATATTTAAAATATTTTCCTGCAAAAATACATGAAAACTTTGGATTTTCAAAAGTGTTCGGACGAAAAAGTTTTTTTCACAAAAGATATTGAAAACACAGGTGCGATACGGTAAATTCATTTTCTGGATGTGTACGGAAGCACAAAAAAAGCATCGCAGGTGCGGAGCTTAGAACCAGAATCCGAAATGGACGGCTGCCAGCAGGCTTTCGGTAACATTGGACGAACCGAAGGTAAACCCCAGCGGACCTACCACGCTGTTATACTGCAATGAAATGCCGTAACCCAGCATGAAATCCGACGGTGTCAGAAGATTGATGAAATGGTCGTCCATCTTGCCGAAGTCCGCACGAAGAGTGACAAAGATATTGTTCCAGAGCCGGATTTGGTTGTTGAAATGAACGGCAACCAAATTTCTTGCCGATTGCTGCATGAAGTTAACACCCATAAAGCGAAATTCGTAGCGGTGCAGCCGGTCGGGCAGTCCGCCGGCATAGATGTTGAATTGGGGAGGAGCCGGATCGCCAAAAACCATTCCTGCGTGAATCCCCGAATGGATAGTCCATCTGCTGACGGGTGATGCGGCAAAGTTCGAACGCAATATGGCATTGAAAAGCAAATTTGTTTCACGGACATTCTTCGACAAACCCTTGTGGTAATCTACCTGCAAACGGAGAAAATTTCCCGCTGTGGGAAAATAGTCCTCGTTGTAGGTGTCCAGTTCGTAGTAGAACTGATAGGTCATGAACGTGTACGAGGTGTGCCTTGCGTTCCGACCGGTCGGAAATCGAGACCTGATATGGGTATAATCCCCGATCATCCCCACTCCCACCACGCTGTTGATTGTAGGCGTGTTTTGTATCCTGAGAGCGGGAACAATATCCATACAGTCGAAGATGCCTGTTTCTTCCCTGCCCTGATATTCGGTGTAACTTCGCTGAAAGGCGTCGAACTGGAAGTACCATTCGGGCAGAAGCGACGAGAGAAACCTGTTGTTGCCCATGAAACGCAAGCCGGGATTCTGATGGTAGGACAGCGAAATGGCGGGATACTTTCCGATGAAAAGATTTGCCTGCGCTTTGGAATTATTCAGCAGTACATTGCGGAATGACACATTCAACAGCAGCGCCGACTGGTATTCCTTGTCGTAATGCAGGCCGATACGAAAAAAACGGGTGTTGTATTCGGAAAAGGTCAGGAAAAGATCGACAGACAAGCTGTCGTCCGGCGAAAGACGGATGTCGTAAACAATAGATTCGAAAATCAGCGTTCCTTTGATCCGTTCCACAGCCTTGTTCAGTGTGGGAAAATCGAGATTCGAATTTTCCTTGATGCCCATTCGCTGCAATACGAACTGTTTCGTGGTATTGACCAATCCCGCCGTGTAGATTTTTTTTATGTGGAAAGAGGGTAGCGGCTGCGGGCAGTCGAAAGGCTGCACTGTTTGAGGCTGGAGACTGTTGAGAGAATCTGCAAGCATTTTCAATGCCCCGTAATGTTGCCGAGCAGCCCGTTCGCCCCTTTCTATCAGACTGTCGACGGCATTAAAGCTGGCGGAATGATATTCGGAAATATCGGGATGAATAAGTATTCTGCATAGTTTCTTGTTCTCTTCTTTTAACGGAAAAGATGCCATGAAAACCACCTGCTCGGCAATTCTGTACACATTGTTCAATTCAACATGTTCTTGCTGAGCGGTCACATCGATGCCGATAAGGATGTCCATGCCTTTTTCCTTTACCAGATTGGCGGGAAAATTGTTGACCAGCCCGCCGTCAAACAGGGTTCGCCCGTCGATATCAACAGGCATGAAGACGGAAGGGATCGCCATGCTTGCCCGCATCGCCTGAGGCAGATCGCCATGCTCAAGAACCACCTCGCAACCGTTTTTCAGATCGGTAGCCACACACAAAAAAGGAATGGGAAACTGGCTGAAATCGGGTTGATTGAACACGGGACTTGTCAGTTCGGTAAACAGGTTGGAAACATTCTGCCCGGTAAGAATACCTTTGGGAAGGGAAAATTTGCGGAGTGTAAAGGGAAATTGCAGCCAGTATTTTTTCCGTTCACCTTTTTCATAAACCACAATATTTTCGCGGAAAACCTTATCGGTAAGAAGATAGTTCCAATTTTCCCCTTTTATGTAGGTTTCAAGTTGGGAAGTCGTATATCCGATGGCATATAAGCCTCCCACGATACTGCCCATGCTGGTGCCGCCGATATAGTCGATCGGCATTCCCACCTCTTCCAGTACTTTCAAGGCTCCCACATGTGCCATCCCTTTTGCGCCTCCACCGCTTAATACAAGGCCTACCCTCGGACGCCGTATGCTATCGTCGGCAAAACTCCATGCAACTGTTAAGATGCACACCCACAAACAATATGTTAATTTCCTGAAAATCACACACTCAAATAAAATGTACACAGAACAAATATACAAAATAAAAAACTTTCTCACACATATATTCTTGGAAATCGCAGAATTTTCATGTAATTTTGCCGCCATATTAAGCAAAAAACATGGCAGAAAAATTCATTACCTTGGAAAGTACGGTAGTTCCGTTGCCGGTGGAAAATGTAGATACCGATCAGATCATTCCCGCCCGTTTTCTGAAAGCCACTACACGTGAAGGATTTGGCGATAATTTGTTTCGCGATTGGCGCTATGATAAGGATCATCGGCCTGTGTCATCGTTTGTGCTCAACCAGCCTGCCTATTCGGGGAAAGTGCTGGTTGCCGGGAAAAATTTCGGCAGCGGGTCGAGCCGCGAACATGCCGCATGGGCCATTTTCGACTATGGTTTTCGCGCTGTTGTATCAAGTTTCTTTGCGGACATCTTCAAAAACAACTCGTTGAACAACGGATTATTGCCGGTACAGGTAAGTCCCGTTTTTCTGGCAAAGATATTTGCCGAGACAGAAAAACATCCGCAAACCAAAATTCGTATCGACCTCGAAAATCAGGAAATCACGTTGTCGGCAACAGGAGAAAAAGAACATTTCGACATCAATGCATACAAAAAAGCCTGTCTGATCAACGGGTACGACGACATCGACTATTTGTTGAGCATCAAAGACGGGATAGCAGCCTACGAACAAAAAGCGGCGAGTGCGTAAAAAAGGCCGGATTACGCCCCACAAGGCGACACGCCGCAGATTAATCATTCCACTCGAAGGCGCCCAAATCCGGCGCATGATCTTTTAAGCGACCATTTCCAAGCATATCCAGCGGTAAGTTTTCTGCCTGGTTGCGACTTCCGGCATCACGGGCGGGAGAGGTTGCATTCAGGCGAAAATCGTCCTCTTCCGGTGCAATAAACATCGGATCAAGGCGGCTGATGACCATTTCAAATCCCGGCAAGGACGTATCCGCCCCTGTGCGTAGCAGACAGTGGTCGAACCGATAGGAAATGCCGTTGCCCAACGATAATTCTTCATACATGTTTCCTTCGATGATAGTGTTAAAACAGCCGATGGAAAGCGGAACATCGCTTGTCTGATTTTGATAATCCCGATGGGCGCTGAACACAGGAATGCCTTTTCGTTTGATGTAGGAAGAATAATTATTGGCAAACGTACAGTGAGCAAACATGCCGTTGCCTCCGCAAAACACCGCTACGGTATAGTAATTGCAGTTATAGATAAGGCAGTTGGAGGCATACAGGTCGGAAGAGAAGCACATCAGCCCCGAATAGGACATATCGTGAATGGAAACGGCGTCTAATGCTACGGAAGGCAGCGGATGAGTTCCCGGACGGCCTATTAACAGTCCGTTCGTTCCGTTACGGATTTCCACATGCCGCAACAGATTGTCGCGGCTTGCAGTCGTCAACAGGATACTGCCCCACTGGCCGGGTAGCTTCCGGTAAGTTTTTTCCATCCGTATTCCCGAAAAAAGAATCGGATGTTCAACGCTTCCTTCGGCAATTAATGTCCCTTTGATACGGATATCGGCGCCGGGTGCGAGGAATATCCGCGTTCCCTCTTTGATATTCAGCGTTTGCAAGGTATCGACAGTCAATGTCCCTTCAATCAAGTATGGTTTCACGCTTTGCCATATTTCATTCCCGATAGCGGCGTTTTTTAAAATAACGGCATCCTGCCCGTAGGCTTCCAGATATACCTGCTGGAGATAGCCATCGGTTTCGAACCGCACCGAGTCGAGTATGCGTATGGGCAGATCGCTGTTTTGCGGATTTACCGTTACCTCCGCAAAAACGTACATACTGTCCCTGCCTGCAATCTCTACATCACATTCATTCATTAACGGTATTCCATCCACATTGTATCGGAAAGGAGAATGGTTTCCCTCCTTGCTGACGTGAATTTTAACGGACTGTTGATTGGGATTATACACTATCAGGCGGTGAGTAATTGAACCGACAGTGGTGAAAACAGTGTCGAATCGCAGGGTATCTGCAGAAAAACGCAAACGAAATGCCGGTGCGGATGACGTTTCGTATCCGGTACAGGCTGCCGTTATCAAGGCTATAACCGTCCAATGCAATATAACAGTCCGAGATGACATTTGCTTTCGATAATTGCATACAAAAGTAGTTGTATTTTTTTCCGATTTTTACTTTCAATAAATATTTTTTACTTTTGACAAAAAAAGTAAATAGTTTAAATAGAAAAAATGTAGCATGGTTTTTTTTGTTTTTATCACATTTCCGGTATTTTCGGAAGGGGGGTATATTCCAAAATAAAACCATCATAATTCAAACAAAATGAAACTGAATATCCGAGAAGTGACCGGTTTTGTACCGGAAGAAGCCATTTACGCCCGTAAAACCGAGGCGCTGGCTTGTATAAAAGCCCTGTATGAAAAAACAGGAAAAGGCAGTGATTATCTGGGATGGGTACAGTTACCGTCGTCCATCGGCGATGGTGAATTTGCCGCCATAGAGGATGTCGCCGCCTTTTACAGGAAAAACAAGGTTGAAGTGGTAGTGGTGGTAGGCATAGGAGGGTCATACCTTGGAGGAAAAGCTACACTGGAAGCCCTGTCAGATAACTTCTGGCAAATGAAAAACAGTGAACATCCCAAAGTGATTTTTGCCGGACAGAACATCAGCGAAGATTATCTGTACGAACTGCTGGAGTTGTTGGAAACCCGCAGTTACGGCATTGTCGTTATCTCCAAATCGGGAACGACCACCGAACCTGCCGTTGCTTTCCGTCTGCTGAAAGCGCATCTGGAAAACAAAATAGGCAAGGAGAAAGCCAGAGACTGCATTGTCGCTGTTACGGATGCCAAGCGCGGGGCATTGCGTACGCTGGCAACACAGGAAGGCTACCGCACTTTCGTCATCCCCGACGACGTCGGCGGGCGCTATTCGGTGCTGACACCCGTGGGGCTGCTGCCCATCGCCATTGCCGGATTCGATATCCGCCAACTGGTAAAAGGCGCTGCCGACATGCAAAAGGCAACTGCTCCGGGCGTCGCCTTTGAAGATAATCTCGCCGCCATTTATGCCGCTACCCGCATTGAACTGTACAAGGCAGGAAAAACGACCGAAATATTGGCGAGCTACCATCCCAAATTGCTGTATGTCGCCGAGTGGTGGAAACAGCTGTATGGAGAAAGCGAAGGAAAAGAAAACAAAGGAATCTTTCCTGCCGCCGTCACGCTAACCGCCGACCTTCACTCTATGGGACAGTACATTCAAGAGGGATTGCGCAACATTTTCGAAACGGTGATTTCTGTGGACAGGACGGCACATAAACTCCGTATTCCCGAAGACCCCGCCAATCTCGACACCCTGAATTTCCTGTCAGAAAAACGCATAGACGAGGTGAACAAAATGGCGGAACTCGGCACCATGCTGGCACATGTGGATGGCGGCGTGCCCAATATCCGCATCGAAATACCTGCCATCAACGAATATAATCTCGGCCGGCTGTTCTATTTCTTTGAAATAGCCTGTGGAATCAGCGGATATCTGCTGGGAGTCAATCCGTTTGATCAACCCGGTGTAGAAGCATACAAGAAAAATATGTTTGCGTTACTGGACAAGCCCGGCTACGAAGAAGAAAGCAAGAAAATAAAGGAAAGATTGTAAAGTATTGAACAATGAGCGAATCAAATCATTTGTCTGTTGAAGAACCCAGGCAAGGGCTGAATTTCATTCATGCCATCATTGAAGAAGACCTTCGTAACGGGAAAAACGGAGGCCGTGTGCAAACCCGCTTTCCGCCCGAACCGAACGGATACCTGCACATCGGTCATGCCAAATCCATCTGCCTGAATTTCGGTACGGCACGCAAATACAACGGCAAATGTAACCTGCGTTTCGACGACACCAATCCCGTCAAGGAAGATACCGAATATGTGGACGCCATCAAGGAAGACATCAACTGGCTGGGTTTCCGGTGGGACGCGGAATATTACGCTTCGGACTATTT
>JAISWE010000162.1 GCA_031271175.1 Bacteroidales bacterium
CATTTCCCAAAGTGGGAAAATATTTCTCTAATCACAGACGTCCGTCTATGAATAACAACATTTCTTTATGGCATTATTTTATTGAATTATGAGCATCCACTCCATCCACCTCTACCACAACGAAGTAGAAAAGCTAAAAGCCTTCGGCGGCACAAAAAAAGAAACCTCCATCCGCAACGCCTTTTACAACCTGCTGAACGATTACGCCCGTCAGCTTTGCCGCGACAGCATCAATCCCAACGTAACCCGCGAAGACGTGCGGGAAATGGTTATCCAACACATTCTGACGGAAGATATTTTCAACACGATTTTCGACGAAACACAGTTTCACCGCGAAAACAATATTGCCCGTGAACTCGAAAAGGTGATTGCCACGTTCTTTACCGGTAACATCCGGCGCGAGGCTTTGCGCGGCGTCAAAAATTATTACGACGCCATCAACGCCGCAGCCGCAGGTATAGCCGACCATCACGAAAAACAGTATATATAAAAATAAAAAGCAAGAACATGAATCAAGAACAGATGATGGAACCTGCAAAAGAGTTCTGCATCGAAAAATTAAACATCGAAGAGTAGGCGGAACTTTCAGAGAAGTTCATCCGGAAGTTGGGACGGAAACGGAATGTCCGTTCGTTACCGGACAGGCAAAATTTGGGCGGCTGAGCTAGCTGTCGATACTATCCGGCATCGCTGTAGCATAGGCCATTGTTTCCCTTTGCTTGCCGATAATGTAAGAAAATATGCAAAAATACCAAATAAAAAGTGTATTTTTGCTTGCGTAATATCAAATATGAAAATCATTTTATGGAATTGATATCTAAACGGTTGGTCGCTCTTTCGGAATCTCAGACGATGGCAATGAACCGAAAAAGTCAGGATTTGCAGGCTCAAGGCATTGACGTGGTAAACCTCAGCGTAGGCGAACCCGACTTTTTTACGCCCGACCATGTGAAAGAAGCCGCCAAAGAAGCGGTAGATACAAACTTCTCGTTTTATTCGCCCGGCGACGGTTACATGGATTTGCGCAAAGCCATTGCCGCCAAACTGAAAGAAGAGAACGGACTGGATTTTTTCCCCCAACAGATTATTGTATGCAATGGCGCCAAGCACGCTTTGGCCAATGTGGTCATGTCTGTGGTGGATGACGGCGACGAAGTCATTGTTCCGGCTCCCTACTGGGTTACCTACGTGGAATTAGTGAAACTCGCCGGTGGCGTTAACATTGTGTTGCCTACCACGCTGGCAGGCGATTACAAAGTAACTCCCGCCCAACTGGAGGCAGCCATTACTCCCAAAACAAAAGCTTTCATGCTTTGTTCCCCTTCCAATCCCACCGGAAGCGTCTATTCCAAAGATGAACTGGAAGCGCTTGCCGGTGTCATAGCTCGGCACCCGCGCATCGTCATCATCGCCGATGAGATTTACGAACACATCCGTTTTGAGGGACAACACGAAAGCATTGCACAGTTCGAAAACGTGAGAGACCGCACAGTGGTCATCAACGGCGTATCCAAATGTTTTGCCATGACAGGCTACCGCATCGGCTATCTGGCAGCGCCGTTGCAGATTGCCAAAGCCTGCTCGAAACTCCAGAGCCAGTTTACCTCCGGCCCTTCGTCCATCGCGCAACGAGCCGCCCTGAAAGCGCTCACCGTCAAAACCGACTTCACCGAAGAGATGAAGAAAGTGTTCAAACGCCGGCGCGATCTGGTGTTGAAACACCTGGCAGAGATACCGGAGCTGAAGTTCAATATCCCGCAGGGCGCTTTTTACGTCTTTCCCGACGTTAGCTACTATTTCGGCAAAAGCGACGGAGAAATCACCGTCGGAAACAGTACGGATTTAAGTCTTTACCTGCTGAGCAAAGCTTTTTCGGCGACCGTCCCCGGAGACGCTTTCGGCGAACCCGACTGCATCCGTATCTCCTATGCCACTGCGGACGAAAAACTCTCCAAGGCAATGGTTGCCATGAAATCGGCTTTCGCCGGACTGAAATAACCGCCAATGAACGACCGTTACATGCAGCGCGGCGTCTCTGCCGACAAAGAAGACGTACATCAGGCCATCAAAAACATCGACAGGGGATTGTATCCCAAGGCATTCTGCAAAATACTGCCCGATGTGCTCGGCGACAATCCCGCCTACTGTAACATCATGCACGCCGACGGCGCCGGCACCAAATCGGCGCTGGCTTACATGTATTGGCGCGAAACAGGCGACCTGTCCGTGTGGAAAGGCATCGCGCAGGACGCGCTGGTGATGAACACCGACGACCTGCTGTGCGTAGGCGCTACCGACAACATCCTCGTATCTTCCACCATCGGCCGCAACAAACGGCTGATACCCGGCGAAGTGATTGCCGCCATCATCAACGGAACGGAATCCCTCATCGAACAAATGCGCGGCTACGGAATGCAAATCCACTTGTCGGGAGGCGAAACCGCCGACGTGGGCGACCTGGTACGCACCATCATCGTCGATTCAACCGTCGCCTGCCGGATGAAGCGCAGCGACGTGATCAACAACGAACACATCCAGGACGGGGACGTGATTGTAGGACTCTCCTCCTCCGGAAAAGCCGTTTACGAAGACGGCTACAACGGAGGCATGGGCAGCAACGGGCTTACTTCCGCACGGCATGACGTATTTACCAAATACCTGGCCGAAAAATACCCCGAAAGCTACGACCACGGCATCGACCCGCAGCTGGTGTACACCGGCAGCTACAAGCTTACCGACGCCATCGAAGAATTGGGCATCGACGCAGGCAAACTGCTTCTCTCGCCTACACGCACCTATGTTCCCGTGATCAGGGAACTGCTTTCGTCGATGCGGCCTGTCATTCACGGACTGATCCACTGTTCCGGAGGCGCACAAACCAAAATCCTCCATTTTGTAGATCACCTTCACATCATCAAAGACAACATGTTTGACATTCCGCCTCTGTTCCGCATCATCCGGCAACTGTCGGGAACGGCATGGCAGGAAATGTACCGCGTGTTCAACATGGGACACCGCATGGAGGTATATCTTCCGGGACAGTATGCCCCGCAGGTCATCCGGACAGCGGCATCCTACGGCATCGAAGCAAAAATCGTCGGACGATGCGAAGCCTCGGAAACAAAAAAGCTGACCATCGAAAGCCCCAACGGAACATTCGAATACTACAGTTGAAAGAAAGATGATCTCCCTAATTGCCGCCATAGACGAGGGTCTTGCCATTGGTCACGACAACCGGCTGCTGGTTCGCCTGCCCAACGACCTGAAATATTTCAAACGGGTGACATCCGGGCATCCGGTGATCATGGGCAGAAAGACGTACGAATCGCTGCCGGTGAAACCTTTGCCCGGGCGCAAAAATATTGTTGTCAGCGCCACATCGGACGAAGCGCTGCCGGATTGCCTGCGGGCAGGCTCTATCGAAGACGCTCTCGCTTATTGCGAAGGAGAGGAATGTTTTGTTATCGGGGGGATGCAGCTTTACCGGCAAATGATGCCTTTTGCAGACAAACTGTATATCACGCGCATCCATCACCGTTTTCCCGCCGACGCTTTTTTTCCTCCCATCGACGCCGGACAGTGGCAACTGGAATCAACCGACCCGCATCCGCGCGACAAACAGCATCCGTATCCCTATACGTTCGAAATATACGCGAGAAGAAAAAAATAAACCTTATCTCGGTTCCTGTTCGGAGGGATGTTACCTGCCGCCTGCGGGAAGATGTTCTTTCCAGAACTTTTCCATCGACAGGCGAAGATGCAGCGTGGTGTTTTTGCCTTCGGAGATACCGTGGCTGCGCATGGGATAAGCTAAGAGCGAAAACATTTTTTTATGCCGGATCAGTTCATTGACCAGCCATTCGCAATTCTGGTAGTGCACGTTGTCGTCGCCGGTTCCGTGAATCAGCAGCAAGTTTCCTTTCAGATGCTTTGCATGGCTGACTGCCGAGCCTTGTTCGTAATCTCGGTACGAGTTTTCGGGTACGCCCATATAACGTTCTTCGTAAGCGGCGTCGTACAGTCGCCTGTCGGATATGAAAGCGACCGCTATACCTGTCGCATAAAGGTCGGGAAAGCGGAACATGCAGTTCAGCGTGGTAGAACCGCCTCCGCTCCATCCGGTGATTCCTACTCTTTCGGCATCCAGAAAAGGGTACTGTTCCAGCATTTTCCGCATGGCCGCTGCCTGGTCGTCCGTGTTGAGAATGCCTATTTTCCGGTAGATGCATTTGCGCCATTCGCGACCGCGCGGCACATTGGTTCCGCGGTTGTCGATGCTTGTCACAATATATCCTTCCTGCGCCAGATATTGATGCCAGAGGCTGCCGTTCGCCCACTGATCCTGCACCGTTGAAGAAGCCGGTTCGCCGTACACGTCGGCAATGACCGGATATTTTTTCGTGCTGTCGAAATCCGCCGGTTTCAGTATCCAGGCATCCAGTTCCACTGCGCCGATGTCCAGCTTGATAAATTCCTTTTGTGGCAAATGCATAGCGTCATATTCCCGTTTGGTTTCGGCATTGTTTTCAAGTATGCTAACCGTTTTATTTTCGGGAAAGCATACCAGACTATACACAGGCGGCGTCACCGTATTTTGGAAACTGTGGATCGCCCATTTTCCGGTAGGGGAAAAGTGGTAGGAGTGTTGGCCGACCTGTCCTGCGGGGTCTATTTTTTGAACTTTCTCCTTGCCCTTCAATGCGGCACGGTAGAGATAGCGTTGTGTGAAATTTTCTTCGGTGGCAATAAAATATACGAATCCTTTTTCGGTATCCACACCTGCTACTTCCACCACATCGAATGTTCCCGGCGTCAGGCAGCGGAATTTTTTACCGGTGAGGCCGGCGAGGTACAGATGCCGCCATCCGTCGCGTTCGCTCATCCAGATGAACGAATCGGCGTTCAACCAGCGATTGTCACTGTTGACATCCACCCAGGCTTCGTCTTTTTCGGTAAAGAGCAGCGAGGCTTTCCCGTTATGTACCATCCACACGTGGTTGGTATTTTGCATCCGGTTGAATTGATGCACCATCAAATCGTTGCTTTCGGGAACATAATTCATCCGCGGCAGGTAATGGTTTCGGGGATCACCCGGAATGTCAATCCATTGGGTTATTCCGCCGGTCGCCGGCACAATACCCACTTTTACTGCCGGTAACGCAGTACCTGCCTTGGGATACGGCAAAGGGACGATCTCCGAATAGATGGAATCGACGTTGTTGATCAGCCGGAAGACGCCCGTTCCTTCTGTATCCGACTGCCAGTAGGCAATGTTTCGGCTGTCGGGACTCCACCGGAAGCCGTCCCGGCAGTTGAATTCTTCTTCATACATCCAGTCAAACGTACCGTTGATGATCCGGTCGCCACCGTCGAAGGTAAGCTGCGTTATTTCGTGTGTTTCAAGATCTTCCGTATAGAGGTTGTTGCGACACACGTATGCTACTTTGCGACTGTCGGGGGAAAATTCGGCAAACATCAGCGAGGTTTCCGGCAAGTTTTTCCCCAAAGGGTAGAGTTTGCCCGCAGTCATATCCAATACCGTATAATCACCGCGCGTGGGATAACGCCACACGCGCCGGGCATTATGAAACAGCAGTATTTTCCGAGCGTCGCGGCTCCATGCGTAACTCCTGATGTTCAACGATTTTCCGGCAGATATCAGCCATTCGGCGGGCGCCGCTACGGTACGCCGTCCGCTGGCCGCATCATAACACGCAATTTCACAGGCATGTACAACCGTATCATATTCTATCCGGCTGTAGCTGTTTCCGTCCGGCAGCCATTCCACCTTGATCTCTTTGATCGCCGGCAATATTCCGGAATAAATCTTTTCGATCGAAAGCGTCTTTTGCCCTTCCATCCGGAAGGAAAACAGCAAAAAAAACAGCATCAAATACAGTTTGTTCATCGGCTTTTAAATGAAGGATTTCAATTCTCAAATGTAAGCGAAAAATTTCGGATATACAAATATTGTAGTATTTGAACAGCACAAAGGTTTGATCAAAAAGAACTTCGTGCAACTTCGTGCCCTTCGTGGTTATAAAAATAAAAAGCAAAAAGTCGCATAAGTCACACAAAGTAAATACAAAAAAAACTTCGTGCAACTTCGTGCCCTTCGTGGTTGAAAAAATAAAACCACAAAGTCGCATAAGTCACACAAAGTAAATACAAAAAAACTTCGTGCAACTTCGTGCCCTTCGGGGTTATATAAATAAAAAGAAAAAATTAGCATAAGGCCACCAAAAGATATACAAAAAGAACTTCGTGCAACTTCGTGCCCTTCGTGGTTATAAAAATAAAAAACCACAAAGTCTCATAAGTCACACAAAGTAAATACAAAAAAAACTTCGTGCAACTTCGTGACCTTCGTGGTTATAAAAATAAAAAGCAAAAAGTCGCATAAGT
>JAISWE010000201.1 GCA_031271175.1 Bacteroidales bacterium
GATTGCCTTCGGGTTAA
Organism: Bacteroidales bacterium; assembly: GCA_031271175.1. Taxonomy (GTDB): domain Bacteria; phylum Bacteroidota; class Bacteroidia; order Bacteroidales; family UBA4181; genus JAIRLS01. Next base: position 18 of record JAISWE010000201.1, read on the forward strand.
ATTCTTGCGTCCTAAGCAATCCTATTAATTCTAATCGGGATTATTTTATTTATGCCATAGCATAAAAACCTTAGTAGCCAACGATTTACCATCCCATTCAACCTTATTTTCGACCCATAAAATAAGGTACAGAGGTGGAAAATCATACGGGCTACTAAGGTGTTTTTTAAGAGAATAAGGTTTTTACGATGCACTGACAAACGGCGGCTTCTTTCTTTTAATCTTACGAATCCTAATCAGTTTTGTGTTATACTTTGTGCGATATAATAGCGCCTCAAAAAAAGATTTAGCCAGCGAAAGGATATTTTTGCTATATGAAAAATTGATACTATATTTGTATTCTATTTTTAAATATTTATATAATGAAAAGATTATTTTTTAGTATTGTATGTATTATGTGTATCTGCGGATTAGCTGAGGCTCAAAGATTGAAACCTCTCTTTACCGCCGACTTGTCGAACGCAGATTTTGACCCGGCTGTATGGTCAACGGACGCAAACGGCGTGATCTCCGCAACGGCTGACCAGGCTATCTGGTCAACAAAAGAGTACGAAAATTTTGAACTCGAACTCGAGTTTAAAACGGACAAATGTACCAACAGCGGCGTAGTGATTTATTGCACCGACAAGGAAAACTGGATTCCCAATTCCGTTGAAATCCAGATTGCCGACGATTATTGCGACCATTTTGAACAGAAAGCTTCGACAGGCTCGTGCGGAGCGGTGTATGGACATCTTGCGCCATCGGCTTTCAAGTTAGTGAAAAAACCGGGCGAATGGAACAAGATGAAAATTACGGCAAAAGGGAAAAGCATTAAAGTTGCGTTGAACGGTAAAAAGATTACCGACATGGACATGAGTCTCTGGACTTCGGGGAAAACAAATCCCGACGGCTCGGAAATCCCGCCATGGCTGCCGAAACCTTTCGCTGAACTGCCGACTAAAGGCTATATCGGGTTTCAAGGCAAGCACGGCGAGGCTCTGATTTGGTTCAGAAACATTAAGGTCAAAGAACTGTAAAATCATCATTGCCATGAGTAATACATCTGTTTCACGCCGACAGTTTATCAAAGCGTCGGCGGTTACCGCAGGGGCGTTTTTCATTGTGCCGTCCCACGTTGTGAGCGGTTTGGGGTATATGGCGCCAAGCGATAAACTCAATATCGCCGGTATAGGCATAGGAAGCAAAGGTTCGGTCAACCTCAAGAACATGGAATCGGAAAACATCGTTGCCCTGTGCGATATTGACTGGCAATACGCCAAGCACTGTTTCGACGCCTTTCCGGGCGCCCGACGTTACAAGGATTTCCGCAAAATGCTGGACGAGATGGGTCGAAGCATCGACGCCGTCGTCATTGCCACGCCCGACCATACGCACGCCGTATGCGCGCTTGCCGCCATGCAACTGAACAGGCACGTGTATGTGCAGAAGCCGCTGACCCATTCGGTTTACGAATCGCGTGTGCTACTCGAAGCCTCGCGTAAATACAAGGTAGTGACGCAGATGGGCAACGAAGGTCACAGCGCTGATTCGGTCAGCGAAGTATGCGAATTGATCTGGAGCGGAGCCATCGGCGAAGTAACGCATGTGGACGCATGGACCGACCGTCCTATCTGGCCACAGGGACTGACCCGCCCCGAACAGGGGATGTGGCTGCCGGAACATATTGACTGGGACTTGTTTATCGGTCCGGCGGCGATGCGCCCGTATCACCGGGCATATCATCCTTGGGACTGGCGCGGGTGGTGGGATTTCGGCACGGGAGCGCTGGGCGACATGGCGTGTCATGTGCTCGACGTAGTCTTTTCTGCCATGAAACTGGGACATCCCTCGGCAGTGGAAGCATCATCTTCCGCCTTAAACTCCGAAAGTGCGCCGGTGGCTTCAACTATCCGGTACGAATTTCCAGAGCGTCCTAAGGAGGGCAAACTCAACATGCCGGCAGTGAGCGTGACCTGGTATGACGGCGGACTGTTGCCGCCGCGTCCCGATTCGTTGCCCGACGGCGTCGAACTGGGCGAAGGACAGAATGGCGTACTTTTCCACGGATCGAAAGGTCTCCTGCTATGCGGCAGTTACGGCTCGAAATGGCGTCTGCTGCCTGACGACAAGTTTGCAAACCTGCCCAAACCTGCTGCCCGTCTGCGGAGAGTGGGCATGAGCCATGAGATGGATTTTGTGCGCGCCTGCAAGGAATCGCCGGAAAGCCGCGTATTGCCGCTTTCAAACTTCGAGTATGCCGGGCCGCTCAACGAAATGGTGGTGATGGGAAACCTCGCCGTCCGGCTGAAAAGCCTGAACAGGAAACTGCAATGGGATGGCGTGAACATGCGCATCACCAACCTTGCGGCCTCCGACGAAATCAAGCTGAGCAACGGCATCCCGAAACAGCAACCGCGCACACTGAGCCTGAACGCAATTCAGGCAGCCGGAGAATATATCCGTCATACGTATCGCGAAGGCTGGTCGTTGAATGTGTGACGGTATCTACTGTCGCTACCGGATGAATAAGACAGATACTCTTTTTGTTTCGGCGGACTTGAAATCTGTCGGAACAAAATGCAGTGTATCGGTTCTCGTCAATTGTATTATGCCATCCCGCCTTCATGTGTAAATGTCGGATGGTAAAATCCGGTTGAACGACTGTTAGCTTTTTAAATATTTTTCATTGACAAGGCAAAAATGGTAGAGCTGTTTCCTCTCGTGCGCCTTTTGTTGACGTTAAAGTGCGTAGAAAAAAGAATTAACAAAGCTATGTTTTAAACCCGGCAACTTCAATTTTAATAAACTGCAATGAATGTTTTTACGATAGTAAGTTATTTTTTTATGCAGAGAATCATCACAGGATAAAAATAAATAAAAAAAAATAATTATTTTTTTTTATTATAAATATATCTTTATCTTTGTACCGGATTTTAATGTAGAGAAAAGTGTGTGATTTAGCGTGGTGTAACAAAACATTTGAACAATATGCGCTTGATAATAAAACATATAGCATTTGGGAAGGCCGTCGTTTTGATTTATGGCGGCAGCAAATATAAGAACGTGATATGGAATGAAGAGCATTATATACCATATATAGTATATACGGATGGTGGTAGCGAAAAGAATAATGCTAATACGCTAAACGGTTGCATAGCCCGTGATATCGAACAATTGGGAGTTCCGGAGGAAAAAGAGCATCAGAAAAAGTATCATCCCTTGGACAGGGATCAAAATAAAACAAGTAAAATCGTGAATTTAATAACCCAATAATTAATTATAGTATGAAACACAAATTTAGAGTAATTGGAAGCATCGCCTTTGCATGTATGTTACTGTCCACTTCCGCAGTAATGGCGCAGCAGGCGGTCAAAGTAACCGGAGTGGTGCGAGACAATAACAATGATCCGCTTCCGGGTGCTACTGTGAAAATGGAAGGAACCACCAGAGGCGCCACTACCGACCTTGACGGTTCCTATTCCATTGATGCGAAACCGACCGACAGGTTAAGTTTTTCTTTTGTCGGTTATGAAACGCAAACCATCGAAGTGGGCAATCAAACGGAAATCAATGTGATGCTGCTGGAAAAGCACAGCGCACTGGAAGAAGTAACGATTGTAGGCTACGGCAGTCAGCGCAAGGAAAGCGTTATCGGCGCCATCACAACGGTGGCGGTGCGGGAACTGCAGGTGCCTGTCGGTAAGGTAAGCACCAGTTTGGCAGGTCGTCTTGCCGGCGTGGTGGCTTTGCAGCGAACAGGCGAACCGGGCGCGGGCGCCGACTTCTGGATACGCGGCGTGAACACCTTCGGCGCCTTGAACAGGCCGCTGGTGCTGGTGGACGGCATTGAACGCCCCTTAGACTTGGTGGATACCGAAGACATTGCGACTTTCTCCATCCTCAAGGACGCTACTGCCACCGCCGTGTATGGCGTGCGAGGCGCCAACGGGGTCGTGCTGGTCACTACCCGCAGAGGAGAAGAAGGAAAAACCAAAGTGACCGCCAAAGCCGAATACGGCATCCTTGCCCCTACCAAAATGCCCGTCATGGCCAATGCCGAGGAATTTATCGATGCGTATAACGACGTGTATGCCGAAGTAAATAACGGAAGACACTTTTATTCGCCGGAAGACCGGGAAAAATACCTGAGCGGCGTAGATCCCGACCTGTATCCCAATGTGGACTGGATCAATGAAATATACAAAAAAGCGACTACCAGCCAGCGTATTAACCTCAATGTTACCGGCGGCGGCCCGATAGCCAGATTTTATGTGGCAGGGTCCTTTTACAGGGAAAACGGTATTTTCAATGCCACCGAAACGGAATACAATCCGGAAATGAAATGGACCAAGTACAGTTTCAGGTCGAATCTGGACATTAACCTGACCAAAAGCACGGTGTTGAACCTGAATTTTTCCATCCAGTACGATGTGAAAAACCGTCCCCGCGCGAGCGGCGATTTGTGGGTGAATACCTATATCGTTTCGCCGATCGCCATTCCGCCGATTTATTCCGACGGTACGATCTCGCGTACCATGGTGTCGGGCGTCAATCCCTATACCACCCTCAACAAAACGGGATATACGCAGGAATTTCACAACAACGCCCAGTCCTTGGTCGGCCTGTCGCAGGATTTTTCCGACCTGGTGACGCCCGGTTTGAAAGCCAACGCCAAATTCTCATGGGACATGGTCAATAATTCGGATGTTACCCGATTATTGAATCCGTTCCATTATTTTGCCACCGGACGCGATGCGGACGGCAACCTGATTTTTCACCAGAATAATACCGACGGAAGCGATTATTTGGGTTTCGATAGCGGGGTGTCGGGATCAAAAACCTTTTATCTGGAAGCCTCCACCACCTATGACAGGGTGTTCTCAGGGCTGCACCGGGTAGGCGCCCTGTTCCTGTTCAACATGAAAGAAGCAGTCAATACCGTGCCGGGGGACTTTTATACCAACTCCATTCCCAACCATCACATGGGAGTCGCCGCGCGTGCCACCTACTCTTTCAGGGATATCTATTTTATTGAAGGCAACTTCGGCTACAACGGCTCGGAAAATTTTTCTTCAAAAAACCGTTTCGGCTTCTTCCCTTCCATTGCCGTGGGCTACCTTCTCAGCAACGAATCCTACTGGGAACCCTTGCGGGAAACCATCCACCTGTTGAAAATAAGACTTTCGCACGGGAAAATCGGTAGCGACCAGATCGGCGGCGACCGCCGCTTTGCCTTCAACACCACCATGAACGAAGGCGCTGCCGGCTGGACATTCGGGCAAACAGGGCAAACCGGGCGAACCGGCATTGCCACCGGATATCCGGGAAATGAAAACGTCGGCTGGGAAGAATCCGTGAAATCCAATATCGGCCTTGAATTTGGGCTGTTCCATCATTTAAGGATACAAGCCGATTATTTCTATGATTTCAGGGATAAAATCTTTATTCTCCGAAGGAGCGTGCCGTCGGTAGTGGGCGTCAACCAAAACCCCTACGTCAATTTGGGGCAAATGAAAAACAGGGGCATCGACGCTTCGCTGGAATACGACCACCGGATCAATAAGGACTGGTTCGTTTCCGCCAGAGCCAATTTCACTTACAACCGGAACAAGGTGCTGTACAACGATGCGCCCGAACCGGCCATGAAATACCAGAGCGAGATAGGCAGGCCGCTGTATCAGCAGTTCGGACTGGTGGCGCTGGGGCTGTTTGAATCGCAGGAAGACATCGACAACAGCCCCGTACAGGAATTTGGCTCCGGTTTGAGGCCGGGCGACGTCAAATTCCAAGACATCAACGGCGACGGGGCCGTCAATTCGCTGGACAAGATTGCCCTTGGACACACCCATGTGCCGGAAATCAATTATGGCTTCGGCGTCAGCAGCAGCTGGAAAGGCTTGGATGCCTCGGTGTTCTTCCAGGGCGTCGGCAATGTTACCAATTGGCTGGACGGATCGCCCATCAACGGGTTTGAACAAAGCAGCGCTGCCATGGGCGGGCTGTTCCGCGACGTCGCCGTGAACCGCTGGACGGAGGAAAATCCCAACCCCAATGCAAAATACCCGCGTTTGTCGCTGTCGGTCAGCCAGAACAACAAACAACTCAACACCCGCACCCAGCGCAGCATGGCTTTCCTGCGCCTGAAAAATGCGGAAATCGGTTATACCTTCCCCCACAAATGGGTCGAAAAACTGAAAATCTCCACCGCCCGCATTTACCTGCAAGGCGCCAACCTCCTTACTTTTGCCAAATTTGACCTGTGGGACCCCGAGATCAACAATTCGCAGGGAGCAATATATCCCAATATGAAAATCGTCAATGCAGGTCTTCATCTTAACTTTTAAATCTTGTATATCATGAAATCTTTAAAAACATATATTATTGCAGTTCCTGTTTTTGTCTCCGCTATCTTCTGTTCCTGCGACAGTTATCTGGAACCGGAACTCGAAAAACAGTTGACCATCGAAGAGACCTTCAGTAAAAGGAATACCACCGAACGCTACCTGGCGCATGTCTATTCTTTTATGCCCCAGGATTACCACATGGTCAGTACATGGGGATATGATAACGCCAATGTCACCAGTCTGGTTTCCTGTTCGGACGAATCTTATTTCTCCTGGATCACTGCGATGCCTTACCTGATCCACAACAACGGATCATGGAACCCCACTACCTCCGATTTCTATCCCTGGACGCGGTATTATCAGGGTATCCATCAGGCAAGCGTTTTCATCAATCATGTGGACGAATGTCTGGATATTGAAAGCGATATGCGCAAAGTGATGAAGGCGGAAGCCCGATTCCTCCGCGCATATTATTACACCCTGCTCATCCAGCAGTACGGGCCGGTATATTGCTGGCGCGATCAGGATCCCGATCTTTCGTTGAAAGGAGAAGAGGCGGACAGGCATCCGCTGGACTACAGCACGGAATTTATTGTGAAGGAGTTGAACGCGGCGGCTGTTGATCTTCCGGAAAGCATCATCGAAACGATATGGTACGGAAGGGTGACCAAAGGCGCCGCTTATGCCGTCAAATCAAGGTATCTGCTCTACATGGCGCGCCCCCTGTTTAATGGAGGCCATCCGCCATACCTGGAAATGAAAAATTATTACGGCGAGTCGCTTTTCCCGGCAGAGGACAGAACCAAGTGGGATGCCGCCGCTGCCGCCGCCAAACAGGTGATAGACCTGCCCGTATATTCCCTGTACGAGGACAATACGCAAAGCGATCCCTTCCAGAAAGCCATCAAATCCTATCAGGGCATTTATTTCTCCAAATGGAACAGCGAACTGATCCTTGCCAGATGGTGGACGGATTATCTGGGATGGCAGGTGAGGGCCGCGCCTCCGATGGTAACAACAGGTTACGGCGGATACTCGCCTTCCCTGAAATTAGTGGATACCTATCCGATGGCAGCAAACGGACGTTTCCCCGTTACCGGATACCTGAATAATGGCGAACCGATCATCGACGCGGCTTCGGGCTACAGGGACGACGGTTTTACGGACAACTGGATACATCCGGTGGACGGAAAAGCCATGCGGGTGAAAACGCACAACAGCTGCATCGGCAGGGACGCCCGTTTCTATGCCTCCATCTTTTTCAACGGCATGAACTGGATCAATGAATTTGTCTCAAAACCGGCAGTGACTTTTCATAAAAACGGTACTTCCAGTTATGGCAACAGTACCGGCGACTTTGTGAAAAACGGCTATCTGTTCCGCCGCATGAATGATCCTTCCGTTAACTCGGATGCGGTACAGGGAGGAGTATGGGGCAATTTCAGCTGGCCTTCCCACCGGCTCGGCGAAATCTACCTGAACTATGCCGAAGCCTGCAACGAAAAACCGACACGCGAGGTAACGGAAGGCTTGAAATACTGGAACATGGTGCGCGCACGCGCCGGTCTGAACAAAATCGAAGAAGCCTATCCCGAAGTCCTCACCAGCGTGACCACCTATCGCACGCTCCTGCAAAAGGAACGGATGGTGGAACTTGCCTTTGAAAACCACCGGTATTACGACATCCGCACCTGGATGATCGCTCCCAAGGAAAGCAACGGGAAACGCTACGGACGCAACCTGCTGGCCGAGACTTATGAAGACTCATGGGAAAGAACAGACCAAATCTGCTCCCCGATCGTCTTCGAACCAAAACATTACCTCTTCCCGATCCATCAGAACCAGTTGAACGAAATGGTAAACATCACCCAAAACGCCGGCTGGTAATTTTGAATATATAAATTTAACAATAAAATGATAAATAACATGAAAAAGTTCATTCAAACAAGCATATCTCTCCTTGCCCTGTCCCTGTGGTTTACGGCATGTGAGGACAACCGTCTGAACGATATGGCGGAAGACAAAGTCTATATCGTCAACTCCGACGGGCAAGCGATAGACGTGATTAATTTCGGCGCCTATACGCATTATATCGCCGTTTACAAGAGCGGCTACGGCGCCAAAGACGCTAAAGTGCGGCTGGTACTGGATTTGGACGTCCTGTTGCAATATAACGAAAAAAACGGGACGAACTATGAAGTATTGCCCTACCAGTGTTTCCAGTTACAGGAAAATGCCGCCGGAGTCGCCTCCGAAAAAAACAGGATTCTCCTTCCCGTGAAGTTCAATACAACAGCCATGAGCAGATTGCAGGACAGAGACAAATATGCCCTGCCGCTGAAATTGCTCGCCGACAACGATATAGAGGTCAATCTGCAAAAAAATGCAACAGTGCTGATGCCCGTCCTCAGCGAAGCCTACGTACAGTTGTCGCCCAGCGGACTTACGCCCGAACAGCCCATCGGTATCTATGCCGACGACAGCTATACCATTCGCACTACGGTAGGCGCCAATTACAAAAACGAGTGGGACCTGACCTATAAAATTGTAACGGACCCCGCGTATCTCAGTTCTTACAATACGGCCAACGGCACCTCTTTTGTCCCGCTGCCGGACAACGCCTTCGAATTGAAATCCGACGAATGGACGCTCCCCGCAGGAACCTCTTCCAAGGACATTTCCGTCACCATCATCAAGAAAAACTTGCAGGATGAAGACGGCGACTATATCATGGGCGATTACGTGATCCCCCTGAGAATAGCCGAAGTGTCCCAATGGAACGTGAATCCCGACAATGTGCAGTTGTTGCATGTGCCTTTCCAAAGCGCCAACATCCCCAAAGACGGATGGGAGCTGCTGGGATACAACTCCGCCTATTCCGACAGGGAAGGGCAGGAGTGGCTGGCAAGAGGACCGGGAGCCATGATCGACGACATCGATGCAGTACATACCTATGCGAATGTACAAACTTTCTGGTTAGCAGATTGGGAAATCGAACCTCCCTATTGGGTGATCTTCGACATGAAAATGCGGCACAAAATTCTCCGGATAGAACTGACATTGCCTCGCGGAGGTGAAAATTGGCGCAGGTCTGTCAAGAAAGGGTCTATCGAAGTAAGCGAAGACAATATCACTTGGACGCCGGCGGGCGATTTCGAAAAAACCGACGCCGCCGCAGAATTTTTTGCTTTCGACTTGCCGCAAGCGGTTGACGGACGGTACATCAAACTGGTACTCACCGAAAATGTCGTCAACAACAGCGGTGTAGCCATTATGAACTTCGATGTCATCGGATTTTAAAATAAAATAATCATTATAATCTTACATTGCTATGAAAACAATTCAATGGATACGTATCATGATCGTCGGCGCACTGGTGGCCGGCATGTTCCCGCTGACCTCGTGCGAAGACGAAGTCACCGATAAGAGCGGAGAAAAGGAACTTTCCAATTTCCGCCTGTCGGCAGGCGGAAAAATCTTTTCCGGCGTGTTGCAAAGCGACGGTAAAACCATCAAGTTTACCGCAGATTTCGGTTTTGATCAGGAAACGCTGAAAGAGGCGACGCCTTCTTTCGACCTGTCGAAAAAAGCGAAGTCGGAACCCGCTTCCGGCGTTCCGCAGGACTTCACGAAGGATGTCGCCTATGTTGTTACTGCCGAAGACGGCACCACGGCCAGCTACATCGTTCAAAAAGTGAACGGTACTACCTCCGACGCGGCTGTCCTCGCTTTCTCTCTCTATGCGGGAGGCGATGAATATGAAGGCACGATAGATGAGGAAAATTCCATCATCTCTTTCTCCCCAACGCTGGCCGTATGGAGCTACTTAAATGAGGCCATGCCTACTTTTATGCTTTCGCCGGGCGCCACATCCGACCCTGTTTCGGGCGTAGCGCAGGATTTCACGCAGGATGTTGTTTTCCAAGTGACGGCGTATGACGGCACGCAGCGCAACTGGACGGTGAAACGTACGCAACGCACCGGCAACGCCATCGAGTACTTCTACCTGAAACCGACAGGCTACGACCGGATCACAGGAAGCATCAACGCCGCAGCGCATACCGTAACGATAGCCTATCCCCTGTTCGGCGCCGATTTCACGCCCGCAGCCCTGAACATGGCGCCGGAAGTCATCCAGATTTCGCCCGGAGCTACCGTTTCGCCCAATTGGAACGAAGCCTGCGACTTCTCGCAAGACGTTACTTATACCGTTACCGCCGAAAACGGCGAACAGCAGGAGTGGACCATCATGGTCCCCACATTATACCTGAAACGAAAATGGTACGTCGATGCGAAGAGCATATTCGGCGAAGGAGCAGCCGACGACAAGGCGGAAGGCGTAAACTCGGCAGGGCTTATCGGCAATTACCTCGCCTTTTCCAGATCGACGCAGCTGCTGAATAAAAGCGACGGAACCCTTGCCGGCGTCACGCTGGATATTACCGGCGTCGGCGACCTCAACAGCGCTCATCCGCCCTTTTTCATCGCCAACGACGACGCGGGCAACCTGATCGGATGCACCCTGGGCGCATGGAAGACAGATCAATGGACGGTGTTCAAATGGACGCAGCACGATGCGGCGCCCGCAAAAATACTCGAATTTCCGACTGTTGCCGGAGTAAATCCGGCGCCAAGTCTGGGTCGTAAACTGACCGTGGTGGGCGATGTCAACGGAACAGCAAAAATCGTATCTTCCGACGTAACGACAAAGGCCTTCGGCGGTCACTATCTCTGGAGCGTAACGGGAGGCGCCGTCAATCCGGCAAGCGAATATATTGCTACCGGTTTTGAGGCATACGGTAATGCCTATCAGGTGCTGACGCCGTTAAGCCCGGACAATAATAATGCCTTCTACCTCCTCAATCACTATCAATACGAAAGAGAAGACGTAAAGCTAAGGTACGGCAATGTCGATAGCTGGACGGAAATATTCGGGCCGCTCTCAACCGGCAGCTGGAATCCGGGATGGGGATTAGGCGGAATGTCTCTTTACCAGAAACTGTTCTCCTTCGACGGGAAAAATTATCTGGCGGTATTTACCGCAGCCAATCACCCCGAGGATAAAAATTATTATTTTACCATCGTGGAGCGCCATGACGACGGCACCCATACCTTCCTCGCAAAAGCCCAATTTGCTTTTACGCCGAGCACGCATCCGAACGGCAACCAAACCGGCAGCTTGACGTTCGAAAAAGTGGGGGACGACTTACTGTTCTATGTTTTCGCAACAGGACAGGCGATCGTCTGCTATCAAATGAGCGCATTTTAATAATTGAAAGTGGAAAGTTTTCCTGCTGTGGAAAGAGACAAGCGAAAAAAGACTGTCAATGCATTTCTTCCTTCATTACGAATATAAGTTCCCTCCGGTTGCCCTGCAAAGCAGGGCAGCTACCGGAGCGGAAACCGTAGCGGCAGGTCATGCTTTCCTCTGTTATCCTGTTTGCTTCTTCCTCCTCCTGTTGTTCGGGATGCTGTGCGCCTGTTCGGACAACCCGCCGGCGATGCAGGACGACGAACAGGACGCAAAGACGGAACAGGAACAGACCGGCACAGCGGAAGAAAAAGAGATCATCCTCTGGATCGACGCATCGGCCAATCTCAGGACTTTTCTCGACAAGACGAATGTGACGCTGTATTTAGACAAGGCGGTTAGAACGGGTTTTAACAGGATCGTACTGGATGTTCGTCCGCTCACAGGCTACCCCATGTATCCGAGCAAAGTATTGCCGGAAATTACGCAGTTGCATGGCACCGCTGTGCAACGCGACTGGGATTACCTCGGTTTTTTTCTGGAAGAAGCGCACCGGCGGAAGATGAAAGTGACCGCTTCGATCACCGTTTTTTCGGGCGGTCAATGCGGCGCTCGGGAAGGGCTGGTGTACGACGACACGCGATGGAACGGCAAATCGTGCGTGGAATATACGCCGGAAGGCATGAGCGACATCCGCAACAATGCCTCACAGGTAACAGTGTTCATGAACCCTGCGGATGCGCTCGTACGGAAGCTGGCGCTTGACTTGCTGAAGGAAATAGCCTCCCGCTATCCCGTGGACGGCATTGCGCTCGACTACTGCCGCTACGCCGACGAAAAAAGCGACTTTTCGGAAACCTCGCGCAAGGCTTTTGAAACCTACCTGGGTAAGACGCTCGACCGTTTCCCTGACGATATTTTCCGGTACGACGCCGAAGGCCGGCGCGTAGCAGGCGTCCATTACAAGGAATGGTGGTCGTTCCGCGCCATGAACATTTACCTGTTCATCCGCGAGGCGCGGGAAACCATCAAAGCCATCCGTCCGGACATCACGCTGGAATATTGGGCTGCCTCGTGGTATGGCGCGCTATATACCAAAGGCCAAAACTACGCGAGCCAAAACTACGACACCTCCTTGGAATATCCCGCCTATGCCGATGCCAATTACCGCCAATACGGCTTTGCCGGCTTGCTGGACGTCTTTCAGGCAGGCGCCTACATGGAAAAAGTCATGGGCGCGAACGACCCGGAATCGATGGAGGCACAGCTGACCAACGTCAAACGAGTAATACAAAACGAATGTAAGATGTACGGCTCGTTCTACGCCGCCAACCAGAGAACGTCCGACGCCGCTTCCGACGCCGTCTTCCTGTGCCTCGACCGCACAGACGGACTGATGGTCTTCGATATCGTTCAGGTCATTCAGTTCGACCTTTGGGATGGCATCAAAGACGGCATCCGACGATACAAAATAGCGAATAGTGAATAGTGAATAATGAATAATTAATAATTAATAATGTAGGGGCAACCCTATGTGGTTGCCCTGCCTCAAATAATGAATAATAAATAGTGAATAACCCTTAATAATTAATTAAATAATAAAGCGATGAAAAAGTATTTTAATATTTTTTTGTGTAGTATAGCTGTAATATGCTTTACTGTTGAATCCTGTAACAAGGATTCGAAAGACCCCTGCGAAATGGATCCTCAGCCGGGATGTCCGAATTATGTGGATCCCTGCGAAAAGAATCCCATACCGGGATGTCCGAACTATGTGGATCCCTGCGAAACCGACCCCCAGCCGGGATGCCCGAACTACGAAATGCCGCTTATAGCCGGTAAATTGACGCTCGGAACAACGGAATATACCGTGGACAGTACGCACATTGAAAAACTGGAAGAAGGCTTCTGGTATCTTTACGCGCAGTTGAAAAACGAAGACAAACCGCTGGTCATTCATTCGTTGCGCTACAGTACCGGTACCGCCGGCTACAGCATTGAGACATGGTCGGGGCAGGACAGCGTTGCCGGCAAGGAACGTCCCTCTGCCATGGTCAATCGCTACGAACAGGCCGGCAGGCAGGTGAAAGTAGCGGTCAACGGCGGCTTCTACGGCACAGCGGTCGGCGGAATGCCCATGAGCCTGGAAGTGGTCAATGGCCTGGTGATTTTTCCTGTTTCCGATGCCAACCCGCAGCCTGTTATCGGTTTCGATGCACACAACCTCCCGTATATCGATTCGGTAAGCTTCAACGCCAAAGTGAAGGACAAGGACAACCGCGAGTTTCCCATTATCTCCGTCAACGGCGAACGCTGGGCGGATAACCTGGTGCTGCACCATTCCTTCAGGGGCAAACGCACGAAAACCAATCCGTGGGGGACGGAAGTGCTGTGCGTGCCGATGACGGCGCAGTGGGAAAAAATGGGCAACCATATCAACGTCCGGTGCCGGATTGAAAAAATCCAAGGCGTTGGATCCGGTAATATGGCCATCCCGAAAGGTAAGATCGTCTTGTCGGGAAACGGAACAGCGAGCGATTACCTGGCCGCCTTGCAGGAAGGCGACGATATTAATGTAACGGTGGACTATACGCTCCTGTACGATCCCGCCATCAATTCCACTGTTGTCCGCAACGCGGTGAGCGGCTTCAACATCATTCTGCGCAACGGACATATCGCCTCGATACCGGCTGCCATCACCGGCGCGGACAGGGATATGCTGCTGGCCAACAACCCCCGTACCTCCGCCGGATATTCCGCCGACAGGAAATATGTGTACTTTACCGTTGTGGAAGGACGCCGTACAGGCGTTTCGGCAGGGGTAAGCACGCCCGAACTGGGGCAGGTAATGAAATATCTCGGTGCGGACAATGCCCTCAACCTCGACGGCGGCGGTTCGTCGTGCCTGATGATCAACAAGGAAACAAAAAATTATTTATCGGACGGTTCGCAACGCGCGATAGCCAATGGTCTGGCGATCATTAAAAAATAGCAACAGACCGCATGAATCGCCGCACTTTTATACATTGCGGCGGCTTAGCGGCTGTTCCGGCGGCTAAGTTGCCATTTTCCGGCCTGCAGGACTGTCGCCCCCCGTTCGTCAAGCCGATTACAGGCTCGTGGTTCGAATTTGAGCACCACAACCGCGCGGAAGGCAAATATTGGAACAGGGAAATGGCCGCGTTTACAGCAGGACAGTGGAAAGCCAAAGTGAAGGAGATGCACGACGCCGGCCTGGAATACTTGGTGCTGCTCGCCGTCGCCTGTGACGGGAAAACCTACTATCCTTCGGATTTGCAGCCCCGTCACGACTATGCATGCGACGATCCGCTGGAGGCGGTATTGGCAGCCGCCGACGAATGTGGCGTCAAGTTCTTTATCAGCAATGATTACTGGTCGGACTGGCAGCAGGCGGAAAAGGCCATGAGCAGCGAAGATATCCAGCAGTTGCGCGAAAAAGGCATGGAAGAAGTGGCGGAAAAATATGCGCACCACAAAAGTTTTTACGGATGGTATTATCCGAACGAATCGGAATTGCGCCTCACCTTCGACGAGATCGCCATCCGCTACGTCAACCGCTGTTCAAAAAAAGCGCGGGCGCTCACGCCGAAAGCCGTCACCCTGATGGCGCCCTACGGCACAAGGTCTGTCCGCCCAAACGACAATTATATCCGCCAACTGGAACAATTGGATGTGGACATTATCGCCTATCAGGACGAGGTGGGCGTGCGGAAAACACAGGCAGGAAGCGCAGGGCAATACTTTGAATATCTGTATGGAATGCACGTCAAAGCCGGCAGAGCAAGGTTATGGGCGGATATGGAAATCTTCGACTTTGAAGGCGAAGTGTACAAAAGCGCCCTGATGCCGGCGCCGTTCGAAAGAGTGCTTACACAATTGAAAGATGTTTCCCCCTTTGTGGAAAACGTGCTGGCGTATCAGTATCTCGGCATGATGAACAGTCCCGGAACAGCCGCCTTCGCCGGACACGCCGATTCCGAAAAACTATATACGGATTATATGAACTGGCTGAAAACAATGAACCCAACTTGGTAAGGATGACATTGCGCCGAAAACCGCATACAGCGCAGACTGGTATTTTTATTGCATTTTTTTCACAAAATATTTGCAAAATGCGTTTTTATGTTGTATGTTTGCCGTCACTTGTTTTTTGCAGGGGCGGTTTTTTTGTATCCGATTAAAAAACACCCCTGCCATTATTCACTGTTTAAATTTTACCATCATGTTACAATATACTTTGGTTGACAATCTTTTGACGCCTGCCCCCAATGATTTTTCGGGGCAACCGGTTCATGTGCGGTCGCACGACTTGCAGGCGGTTTTTCAGCGCATCTCCGCCCGTTACCCGGGGCTGACGCCTGCGCAGATATCCTCGGCGGTAAACGAATTCATTGAGGAGGTGTGCGCCATCACCGAGAGCGGTGAAACGGTGAACACGCCCCTCTTTACCACGCAGTTGAGCATTGCCGGCGTGTTCGACGGCGCAATGGACGCCTTCGACGCCAAACGCCACAGTGTGAGGATCAACCTCAACGCCGGCGTACGGCTGCGCGATGCCGCACGCCGGGTGAAGACCGAAAAAGTGGCCGTGGCCGAACCATTGCCCCACATCCTCGAAGTGAAGGACGTGGTGAGCGATACGGTCAATGAGACGCTCACCCCCGGCGGCGTGTTGCAGCTGCGGGGCAGCCGCCTCAAGTTCCTGCCGGCGGAAGAAAACAACGGCGTGTTCCTGATCGGCGAACAGGGCGTGGAAACGAGGCTCGCCATCATTGCCGAAAACAAGCCCGCGCGCATCATGGCGGTGCTGCCGGCAAACCTCCCGCAGGGAAACTATTTCGTGGAGATCAGGACAACCTTCACCGCAGGCAACGCCAAGCCTGCACGTACCTTGAAAACGGGACGGTTCCATAAAGAACTTGCCGTATAAGGCTACGCAGGTGTTGCGTCGCATGCTACTCAGGTGTCGCATCGCATGCTACTCAGGTGTCGCGTCGCATGCTACTCGTGTGTCGCGTAGCATGCTACTCAGGTGTCGAGTAGCATGCTACTCAGGTGTCGCGTCGCATGCTACTCAGGTGTCGCGTCACATGCTACTCATGTGTCGAGTAGCATGCTACTGCGGCGTAATCCTTACAATTAAGAATTAAGAATTAAGAATTAACAGTAAAAAAAATGTCATTATGAAAACATCTACCCTTTACTCCCATCGCATTGCGC
>JAISWE010000173.1 GCA_031271175.1 Bacteroidales bacterium
CCGCCTGAAGGCGATGCGGCATACGCGGGCATGGAATTGCAGATACTCGACAACGAGGCCGACGTGTACAAAGACCTGCAGGTTTACCAGTATCACGGCTCGGTGTATGGGGTGATCCCTGCCAAGCGCGGATTTCTGAAACCTATTGGCGAATGGAATACGCAGGAGGTTGTGGCCAACGGCAACCATATTACCGTAACGCTCAACGGCACGGTCATCCTCGACGGCGACATTGCCGAAGCCAGTCATAATTTTACCCGGACTATTGATAAACTGAACCATCCCGGACTGTCGAACAAGAGCGGGCATATCGGATTTCTCGGACACGGCTCGCCGCTGGCCTTCCGCAACCTGAGAATTAAAGTGCTGTAACGTGATTTAATTGTCTTTTACCCGCCATTGTATCGGAGACAAGTGCTTGCCTGTTCTCTCTCACGCTTGCTTCCGGTATTCCCTCGGCGTAAGCCCGGTATGCTTCTTGAAAAATTTGCCGAACGACGACTGGTCGCCGAAATTCAGTTCGTCGGCTATCTGCTGAACGGTGGCGCCGGGCTTGCGGAGCAGGATTTTGGCTTCCGTGACCAACACGTCGTTTATCCATTTGACAGCCGTTTTTCCGCTGAATGCCTTCATGATGCGCGAAAGATTGCTCGCCGTCTTTACATAAAAAAGCAGTATGGCATTAAGACGGACAGGCGACATAAGCCGTTGCCTCACTTGCCGGTAATTGATTTTTTTCTAACTTTGCGACAATCATTAATAGTCAAATGGAATAAAATATTGAATTATGGGTAAAAAAGAGACCATAAATGTGCAGGGGACAGAGATTTTCCTGTATGAAGGGAATAAAGGCGATTTTATATCAATAACAGATATTGCCCGTTATCGCGACAGTGAAAGGAGCGACTATATTTTGCAAAACTGGATGCGAAACAGAAGTACTATTGAATTTATTGGACTTTGGGAATACTTCAATAATCCTGATTTTAATTCCATCGAATTCGATGGAATTAAAAATATGTCGGGTTCCAATAGTTTCGCGTTAACGCCCAAACGCTGGATAGAATCCACTAATGCTATAGGAATTGTATCCAAAACAGGGCGTTACGGCGGGACATTTGCCCACAAAGACATTGCCTTTGAGTTTTCCTCGTGGTTAAGCTCCGAATTTAAGTTTTATCTTAACAAAAACGGCCTCACTATTCCGCAGATAAACATCGAAATATGTGTAGGTTGCGGCGGATACGAGTTTATTTGTCCTGTTCGTCCGTTTCGGGCAATTCATGTTGAAGGTTATGCAATTCAAGGCAAAGCCAAGCCTTTCGAAGAACAGAAAAAAGAAGAAAAAGAAATCGACAGTTTTGGATTTTGAGTTTTGGCGCACGCCAAAAACACAGATTTGTCCTTTTTCGTTTTTTACCTTTCAAAAACAAGTGCATCTTTGATTTTCAGATATTTACTTCCCTGTTTTTATTCTTCTTCACTTTTTTTTCGGAAATATTTTACAGATTAAAAATAATGTCGTACTTTTGCGTTGCGTGCTTACCCTGCTTCCCGTTAGAACAGCGCGCTCAGTGTAAGCCATTTATTTTTATATCATGTCAAAAATACCCTATAAAATGCATTATATCAAAAAGAATAATTTTTAAATTAGATTTTATGAAAACAAAAGACTTATTATTATGGATCCTGTTGTTGACAAGTGCGGCAACAAGTTTTGCGCAAAGCGGAAAAGTCGGACAACTGACTTGGACGCTTAGTGACGGCGGTACGCTTACGATTGATGGAATAGGTGTAATTCCGATGCCAAATTATTCCAATTATTATCATGCTCCGTGGCATTCCTATCTCTCTTTCATTAAAAAGATTGTGATTGGCAACGACATAGAAAGTATTGGAGCGAATGCTTTTCCCCGTTGTAGCAATTTGACTTCCCTTACCCTTTCGAATCGTGTAACACGTATTGAAGAGGGCGCTTTTGAAGGTTGTGACCGTTTGACTTCCTTTACCCTTCCGGATCGTATAACAAGTATTGGAGAGAGCGCTTTTGAAGGTTGTCGCAGTTTAACTTTCCTTACCCTTCCGAATAGTTTAAGAAGTATTGAAGAGAGCGCTTTTGAAGGTTGTTGGAATTTGACTTTCCTTACCCTTCCGGATCGTTTAACAAGTATTGAAGAGAGCGCTTTTGAAGGTTGTGGTAGTTTGACTTCCATTACCATTCCGAATAGCGTAACAAGTATTGGAGATTATGCTTTTAGCGGGTGTCGCAGTTTGACTTCCGTTATCAATCTAAACTCGACGCCGCAACGCATAGGCTACAATGTATTTTCTGGTGTCACATTAAGAAATGCTACGCTATACGTCCCTTCCTTTTCGGTAGATACCTACAAGACCGCCGATGAATGGAAAGATTTCGGAACAATTACAACAGCAAATTAATGATTTTTCCGATTACCAATTCAACCGACGCCAAAGGTGCTGAAAATTTGTTCGGTCAACTGGATAACGATACGTTTACTATTAACGGTACAGGCAGTATGCCGGATTATTACTATCTTAACCGTCCCCCGTGGTCTTACTACTGTTCTTCCGCTAAAACAATCGTGATTGGAAAAGGTGTAACAAGTATTGGAGATTATGCTTTTGACAATTGCTACAAGTTGACTTCCCTTATTATTCCGGATGGTGTAACAAGTATTGGAGATCATGCTTTTGACAATTGCTACAATTTGACTTCCCTTATTATTCCAGATAGTGTAAAAAGTATTGGAGATCATGCTTTCAACGGTTGCCTCAATTTGACCTCTCTTATTATTCCGGATAGTGTAACAAATATTGGAAATCATGCTTTTGCCGTTTGCTGCCGTTTGACTTCTCTTACCATTTCGGGTAGTGTAACAAATATTGGAGATCATGCTTTTCGCTATTGCTGCAGTTTGCCTTCTCTTACTATTCCGGATAGCGTAAAAATTATTGGAAAGAGCGCTTTTGCCGTTTGCGAGCGTTTGACTTCCCTTATCATTCCGAATAATGTAACAAGTATTGGAACGCGTGCTTTTGAGGGTTGCAGTGGGTTGATTTCCATTACCATTTCGGAGAGTGTAACAAATATTGGAAGGCGCGCCTTTAGTGGTTGCATCCGTTTGACTTTCGTTACCAATCTGAATCCTGAGCCGCAAAACATAAAAGACAGGAATATCTTTCAGGGCATTAAATTAAACAACAATACGCTTTACGTTCCCGACGGTTCGGTAGATACTTATAAAAAAGCCAATGAATGGGAAAGATTCGGAAAAATTACGCTGACAGGTTTCGAAAATCTGTCAGAGCAAAAAACCGACCCACTGATATGGACGTTGAATAACGATACGCTCACCATTAACGGAAGAGGCAACATGCTGGATTATTCCCATCCGGATTTCCCCCTTTCATCATCCGATCGTTCTGTCATTAAAACGGTTGTGATCGGGAATAGCGTAAAAAGTATTGGGGAAGAGGCTTTTGCCGATTGTCGCAGTTTAACTTCCCTTACTATTGGTAAAAGCGTAACAATTATTGAAAAGAAGGCTTTTTACAATTGTCGCGGTTTGACTTCCCTTGCCATTCCTTATAGCGTAAAAATTATTGAAATGTCGGCTTTTGCCAAATGTCGCCGTTTGACTTCCGTTAGCATTGGTAAAAACGTAACAAATATTAAACCGGAAACTTTTGCCAGTTGTCGCAGTTTGACTTCCGTTACCATTCCTGACGGAGTGGAAATTATTGGATCTAATGCTTTTGCCGATTGCTGCAGTTTGACGTGCGTTACTATTCCGTATAGCGTAAAGATTATTGAACAAAACGCTTTTGCCGGTTGCAGCCGTTTGGCTTCTATTACTAATCTGAACCCGAAGCCGCAAAATATAAGTGACGATGTATTTAACGGCGTTAAATTAAACAGAGTAAAACTTTACGTTCCTGCCTATTCTATAAATGCTTACATTGCCGCCGATGGATGGAAAAACATCGAAAAAATTCAACGAATAAAATGAATAAACACGCTCATTCTGCGTTTATTCTTTTCAGCAGTTGAGCGATGGTGTAATCTTTCAGTTTTACTTTGTCGAAACTGTAGCTTGCTTTCGCCGCGTTTAGCATCGGTTGTTAAAATTATATTTGTTTTCAGTAAAATTGTGTCCGAACGGCAACATCGTATGCGGGAACGGCAACATCGTATGCGGGAGCGGCAACTTCGTATGCGGGAATGGCAACATCGGGTAGTGATGAAGAAAGTTGTCCTTTCCGGAGGGTATAAACGTCATCGGCTATCGCAACCGGCTGAAGCAGGCGGCAGTTCTGGTTTTTGGACAGCCGGCGCATGTAGGCTGTCGAAACGTTGGACAACATGCGGTTCCGGCGCATCTGCATCTCCACCATAAAATGCCGACCGGTATTGTCCACGCATTTCACATCCACTATCGAATGCTTGCCCATGGGCATTTCGTGCGCCTGCTCGGGCGAAAGATATGCCAGCGTTTTGATCTGCTGCCCGAGCGGAAAGGGCGTCAGGGCATGGAGAAAACTCCGGAGCAACTCCGGATGCTCTCCGAATACCCGCTTGAAGGGTATGGCGTGTTGGGGATCAAGGTAACGTGCCATTGTTCATGCCGATTTTTTATTCAAAATAATGCAAAAATACATTTTTTTTGATTCCCAACCATCGCCAGACAAATAATTGACCGTGTTGCACGCTAATCCCGGAGGTCGTGTTGCGCTTGTCCCGTACCTAAGTCATTTACCGCTCGTTGTGCCTTCATTATTCATCGCTACTAAATAATTGAAAATCATGTGATTTTACTTTTAATTGAAATTACAGAAAAAATAGTGAATGAATGATACCGGAATTTTTTCTATTTTTGCGACATAATAAAACGATGAATATCTATATACAGTCGGCAGGGCAGATTTCAATACAGTCACCCTTGTCGGAAACATGGTTCGACAGGCCTTCGGAATACGACAAGGTATATGTGCGAGCGCAAGAGCCTGATTACAAGCAATATATCGACTCCGGTAAATTGCGGCGGATGGGGAAAATTCTGCGGCGTGCCGTAGTATGCGCACAAACGGCGGTGCAACGGTCGGGCATCGCTATGCCGGATGCGATTATCAGCGGAACGGGGTTGGGATGCATCGAGAATACCGAGATCTTCCTCAATGCCATGATCAACGAAGGAGAAGAGTTGCTCCAGCCGACTTATTTCATGCAATCCACGCACAATACCATCAGTTCTCGCATTGCCATTGAATTGCAATGCCACGGATACAACACCACCTATGCACACAAGGGGATATCCTTTGACAGCGCGCTGTTCGACGCTTTTTTGCAATTTTGTGCCGGAAAAATTCATTCGGCTTTGGTGGGCGGTTACGACGAGATGACGCCCCGTTACCAGCTCATGCTGGGGCGCCTTGCCTATTGGCGGAAGGACGGAGAGGAGGTAACGCTGCGGCGCGGTAAAGAAGCCTTTGCCGGCGAAACGTCGGTGAGTTTTATGCTTACCGACCGGAATTTGCCGGAGAGTGACCGTCTTTGCCGTCTGGCAGGTGTAGAACTGCTGTATCGCCCGTCCGATGCGCAATTGCAGACGGCATTGGACGAACTGTTGCAGAAAGAAGGCTGTTCGTTATCCGAAGTGGACGCCGTCATGACGGGCATGAACGGGAATCCTTCCGTTGACGACGCTTATCGGAAAATGTACAACAGGCTGTTTTCCCCATGTGTGCCGGCAAGCTACAAACATATCTTCGGCGAATCTTATACCGCTTCGGGGCTGGGCATGTATGCCGCTGCCGTCTGTCTGCAAAGGGGTGAAATCCCCGCATTCCTGCTTTTGCAACATCCCGGCGGCCTGAAAAATGTGCGCAGGATATTGTTATATCATCAATACGAAAATAAAAACCACTCATTGATACTTTTGACTTCATGCTAAAACTGATTTTTTTCTCTACCATACAGTGTATTTTTCTGGCATTTACACAAGTTTTTTTGAAACTCGGCCTCGAACGGATGGACCCGTTTGGTTTCAATTGGCGTTTTTTTAAGTCGGCGCTGTTGAACTTGCCCTTTGCGTTGTCGGGAATCTGTGTGGCAACGGCATCGCTGTTCTGGTTCTACATCGTCAAGCATTTTCCCCTGTCGATCGCCTATCCGCTGATCAGCATCAGCTACGTATTCGGTATGCTTGCCTCTATCCTTGTTTTCAAGGAAACAGTTCCCCTTTCGCGATGGATTGGCGTCGGCTTCATTATGGTCGGCGTGGTATTTCTAACCAAATGATCTTTTGCCGGAGACATCCGACTGTTTGCGCTGTTGCGACAGGGATTATTCGCGTGCTTCCCTCAAAAAGTCCTCGACCTCCGGTTCCCGGATGCGTCCCTTTTCGGCTTCTATTTTACGGAAGAATTGCTGCTCTTTCTCTGCGAGTTGCTCGCGGTTGGCGATAATGCCATTTCGGTATTCAACAGTGGCGGCAACGGTTCCATCGGAATTATAGTGGATCCATTCGCCTTCCGGAAGATTGTTCCGGTACTGTCCGACAGTTTCTTCTTTTCCGTCGGGATAATAAACGGTGAAACTGCCTTCCAGTTGATTGTTCCTGTAGGTAGCGGTCAGTTTCAACCCGCCCGATTCGAAAAATTGCCGCCACGGTCCTTCTTTTTTATCGTTGATCCAGTTGACTTCCTCGTTGACGCTACCGTTTGAATAGAAACTTTGTGATTGTCCGTTGCGCATTCCGTTGGCATACGGCTGTTGGATAGTTTTTTTGCGGGTATGGTAACTGTAGAAAACCCACAGGCTGTCCCTTTTGTTGCCTGCATAGTTGCCTTCGGCGGCTGTTGCGCCGTTTTGCCAGAAGAACCTGGTGAACACCTTGTTGCTGCCTTCCCGGTAGTTCATAATGACGCGCACTCCGCCTTGGGGATGGTAGCGTTTCATCTCTCCTATGGGCTTATCGTTTTTGAAATAGCCGGAGTACACCGGGCGTCCTTCGCTGTCCACTGCTTCCCAGTAGCCCTGTTTTCTTCCCTGCGCATCGCGCAGGTTGATGGCCGGCTGTGCAGTCCCGACGGCGGAAACCGACCACAGCAGGAGGCACAGGAGCATTTTTACTTTGCTGATTTTACGAAACATGATTGTTTTCAATGATATATTCCGGCAAATCCTGAATCAGGATATTTTCCGGCGCTTCTTCTATTTGCTGCAAAAACTGTTCTTGAAGGTACAGTATTTTTTTCATTTCCGGCGTGGGTTTTTGCAGGATCCTGTTGTTACCGCGCTTGTCCAACTGTTCAAAGACGTATTTCAGGCTGTAGCGCTTCACATCCTGGGCGGGCATGAACGAACGCTGTTTTTCCTTTTCGGAATGAACTTCGGTAATCAGTCCGGCAAGCAGCAAGTCTGTCATTACCATCTGCACCAGTCGCGACGGGAGTTTCATGTTGTCGGACAGCCCCTGCATGGATACCGGGCCTGCGCCTTCCACAAAATTCAATACCACCTTTTGCAACAGCAGCAGATTATAGGCTCTGTGGGCATACGGGCTGATTTGCAGCGATTCGTTTTCCAATTCGTAGAGGTCGATGTTCTGGTTGGCGAATGAGATTTCGGCGCCCAGCAAAACGATCAGCCAACTGGTCTGCATCCACACCAGCAACAGCGGTATGGCTGCAAAACTCCCGTAGATGGCGTTGTAGCGCGACACGCCCATCTGCAGGTCGATATACACCCACTGCACCACTTCAAACGCCGAACCTGCCAGAATACCTCCTATCAAAGCCGACCTGAAGGATACTTTGGTGTTGGGCATGATCATGTACAGCAGTGTGAACAGCAACCAAATCATGAGAAAGGGAAAAAGTTTCATCATGTAGATGACGAAGGGGCTTAGATTGACAAATTCGATGTGTGAAGAGATGTCGTTCAGTTTGGTAGCGACAAATACGGTGCCGCTACTGGAGGCAATGATGAGTATCGGGGCAACGAGCATCAACGACATATAGTCGGTGAATTTGCGGACATAGGAACGCTGTTTTTTTATTTGCCAGATATCATTGAACGAACTCTCGATGTTGCCCAGCATTTTCATCACCGACCAGAAAAGAATCGCCATTCCCACGCCGGCAATGATGCCGCCCTGCGTGTTGTTGAGCATGGAACGAACAAAACTCATTAACCATGTGAGTACTTTTTCGTCGCCTTTAAAATTGTCCATCAGGTACTGTTCCAGTTCTTTGTCCAGCCCGAAACCTTTGGAAATGCCGAAACCCATCGCCAGAATGGGTACCAGCGCCAACAGCGCATAAAATGTCAGACCCGATGCCCTCAACTGTACCTTGTCCTCGAAAAAACGCCGGAAAGCTACCAAAATAACACGCAAATAGCGCAAAAGAAGGGCTATGCGCGACGGATAATCGTCCAACCGCACACTCCACACTTCATCCGTGATAAAATGCTTTACCTGATTAAAAATTCGCTTTATATTTTCTACGGCCATGAATTGAAAAAGAAATTCAAAGTAACGAAATTAAGTTGAAAAAAACAACTTTATCCGGATATGCGGAAAGGCATCCCACTGTCGTAGATGAAGACGTTTACGGCGGGATGCACCGTTTTTTCACACCCTGGACACCAGCGTTGCACCGAATCCGTATTCTTTGAAAGAAGCATCCTGATAGCGAAATTGTGGATATTCCCGTTCCAGTATCCGGCGAATGTCGAGCCGTAACCGCCCGCTGCCTGCGCCGTGAATGAAGATGATCCGCTTCTGTTTGTTGCGCAGAGCGCCTTCCAGAGCAATGCGGAAGCGGGAGAGCTGCATTTCCAGCATCTCTCCTGCCGAGAGTCGTTCGGGATGGTCGGTCAGTTGTTCGATATGGAGATCGACTTCTTCGAGATCTTCCGGTTTTTGGTCGGTTTGAGGTGGATGCGGAACATCTATTTGTCGTTTCCGTTTTTCTTCTCCGGGGGCTTTCCGTATCGCCTTTTCAATCTCTGCGGCAAGCAATTGCTCCGATACATTGTAAATGACCGCCTTTTCATCCGTGTATTTATTATTTTGATAATGAGCATCATCCTCCAGATAGAATTCATCTATCGCCAACCGGTAACTCAATGGCTTTTGCGGAAGGAAGCTGCCATGTTTGAAAAATAGAAGATCCAGTTGCCAAGCGTCCATTTTTTTCAGTTCCGTTTCCTGAATGTCTGCCAGCCGGATGAGACTGTCGTTTTCGAGCGTTCCTGCCTGTATGCCGTAAAAAATGTTGTTTTTGAGGATGGAAGCCACATACATAACATGGTAACTGCAATCGTTGATGAGGTGTACGTGATAGGTCGCTTCACCGATCTTTTTGCGGTCTGCCGTCCAGGCCAGCAGGACGTTTACGGTGGTGCCGGGGCTTTCCTCGCCGTCTGTCAGGTCGATATGATCCCGCAGGACAGGCTCGGCAGGGAGGGACGGCGCTGCCGGCGCTGCCGGCGTTGCCGTCTCCGGAAAATCCGGTACGGCAAACGGATGCAACGCCTGTTGTTCTGTCTTCAGCAATTGTGAATCCTGCATGGGAATTTCAAACCCGTCTTCGTCTTCTACATAAACAATGTTACGTTCCACTTTCGTGACAACGCCGCCACCCACTTCATTCAGAAATTTTACCTTTTCACCTTTCAAAAACATGATGTATCCGATTATATTATGGTGCAAAAGTAATATTTCCTTTGCACAATGGCGAAAAATCTTTACTTTTGCGTCCGTATTTTATGATAAGGATGAAAAGGATTTTAATCACCGGAGGAGCGGGATTTATAGGATCGCACTTGTGCGAAAGGTTATTGCGGGAAGGGCATGAAGTAATATGCGTGGACAATTTTTTTACCGGTTCGAAGGAAAATATCGTACATCTGATGGAAAATCCCTTTTTCGAGTTGGTGCGTCACGATGTGGTTACGCCTTTTTTGGCCGAAGTGGATGAAATATACAATTTGGCTTGTCCCGCTTCGCCGGTACACTACCAGTACAATGGCATCAAAACCATCAAAACATCGGTGATGGGCGCCATCAACATGCTGGGGCTGGCCAAACGGACACATGCCAAAGTGTTGCAGGCTTCCACCAGCGAGGTGTACGGCGATCCCCGCATTCATCCGCAACCGGAATCCTACTGGGGGTATGTCAATCCGACAGGCATCCGTTCCTGCTACGACGAAGGGAAACGTTGCGCCGAATCACTCTTTATGAATTACCACCGGCAAAATGACGTTCGCATTAAAATCGTCCGCATCTTCAATACTTATGGCCCCAGGATGCATCCCAACGACGGCCGCGTGGTGTCCAACTTTATTGTACAGGCATTGCAGGGAAAGGACATTACCATATACGGCGACGGTTCCCAGACGCGCAGTTTTCAGTATGTGGACGACCTGCTGGAAGGAATGATCCGCCTGATGAAGACGCCCGATGCTTTCATCGGCCCCGTGAACGTAGGCAATCCGGGAGAATTTACCATCCAACAGCTGGCGGAAATAGTCATTCGGCTCACCGGTTCAAAATCAAAACTTGTCTATCTCCCCTTGCCGCAGGATGATCCTGTTCAACGCAAACCCGATATTACGCTGGCAGAAAAAGAACTGGGATGGAGGCCGACGGTGCCGCTGGAAGAAGGATTGCAGAAAACCATCCGTTATTTTAAAACAAAACTGGAACTTTGATATTTCGACACTAAAAAAATTTTATTGCAATGCCCCAAAACAAATTTCATACGATTGAAGAAGCGATTGAAGATATCCGTAGCGGCAAAGTCGTGATCGTGGTGGACGACGAAAACCGCGAAAACGAAGGCGACTTCATTTGCGCGGCGGAAACCGTCACTCCGGAAATCGTCAATTTCATGGTGACCCACGGACGTGGAATGTTGTGCGCCCCCCTGACGGAAAAACGTTGCGAAAAATTGGAACTCAACATGATGGTGAGCGACAATACCTCCATTCATGAAACGCCTTTTACCGTGTCGGTCGATTTGATTGGACATGGCTGCACGACAGGCATCTCAACCGCCGATCGCGCCAAAACCATCCGTGCGCTGGTGGACGAAAGTACCCGTCCCGAAGATTTGGGGCGGCCGGGGCATATTTCGCCGTTGCGGGCGCGGGAAAAAGGCGTCCTGCGGCGGCCAGGACACACCGAGGCCGTCGTTGACCTGACGCGGCTGGCAGGGCTGAAACCCGGCGGAGCGCTGGTGGAAATCCTCAACGAAGACGGTACGATGGCACGACTGCCGCAACTGATGAAAATCGCCGACGCTTTCAACCTGAAAATCATCTCCATTGAAGACCTGATCAAATACCGGTTGGAAAGAGAATCCATCGTGAAAATGGGCGACAGGGTAAAGCTACCCACCCAATACGGCAATTTTGAAGTCATTCCCTTTATTCAAATATCCAACGAATTAGAACACCTGGCTATTATTAAGGGAACATGGCGAAAAGACGAACCGGTGCTGGTAAGAGTCCATTCATCCTGCCTCACAGGCGACATTCTCGGCTCCTACCGCTGCGATTGCGGGGAACAACTCCATCAGGCCTTGCGCATGATCGAAAAGGAAGGCAAAGGCGTAGTAGTCTATCTCAGTCAGGAAGGAAGAGGGATAGGACTGTTCAACAAACTTGCCGCTTACCGCCTGCAGGAAAAAGGACGCGATACGGTAGAAGCCAATGTCGATCTCGGGTTTAAAGCCGACGAACGCGATTACGGCGTCGGCGCAAGCATCCTCCACAAACTGGAACTGGGACATATCCGGCTGATGACCAACAATCCGGTTAAAAGAATCGCACTGGAAGGATACGGCATCCACATTGTGGAAAACGTGCCGCTTGAGATGAAGCCCAACGAATACAACCGGAAATACTTGCAAACCAAGTACGACAAAATGGGACATACGCTGGAATTGGTAAAAAACCGATAATCTTCCTCCGACATGCGCATCATCTTTATGGGAACGCCCGAATTTGCCGTAGCTTCAATGGATGCAATCCTCCGCTCGGGAACGCAAATAGCGGCTGTCGTTACCACACCGGATAAACCGGCGGGAAGAGGCCGAAAAATAAGGGAAACAGACGTAAAACAGTTCGCCGAAGCCTGCCATTTACCCGTCCTGCAACCGGAAAAGCTGAACGACGCTGATTTTATTGCCCGATTAAAATCTTTTCATGCGGATCTGTTTGTAGTAGTAGCTTTCCGGATGTTACCGGAAATCGTATGGCAGATACCGCCGCTGGGAACCATCAACCTTCATGCATCGCTGTTGCCGCAGTACAGGGGAGCAGCTCCCATCAACTGGGCGGTCATCAACGGCGAAACCCGGACGGGAACCACCGTTTTTTTCATCGACCAAAAAATGGACACAGGCAATATCCTGTCATACAAAGAAGAAGATATCTTTCCGGACGACAACGCAGGCAGTCTGCACGACCGACTGATGGACAGCGGCGCACGTCATCTGATAAAAGCCATTGACGTTATCGAAAAAGGAAATTTCACCGTCATGCCTCAAAAAACGCCGGCCATCCTGAAAGCCGCCCCCAAAATCTTCAGGGAAACCTGTCAAATCAACTGGAATGAAAACGCCGTGAAAGTACATGACTTTGTCAGAGGCCTTTCACCCTATCCTGCCGCCCGAACGACATTTGTATCCCCCAATGGCGAAAAAACGACCGTGAAAATCCTCGAAACGGAACCCCTGACGGAAAGTAAGGCAGCCGTCGCCAACGCCACCGTCCGTACAGACGGAAAGAAATACCTGCACGTTGCCGCTTCCGACAGATGGGTCGCCGTTAAAAGCATACAGCCGGAAGGAAAAAAGAAAATGCACGTGGAAGATTTTTTGAACGGCCTGCAAAAACAGACCATCGCCTGCTGCGAATAGCGCTGTACGTTAATGCCTTATCACTAATGCCGGAAGAATATCCGGGCATCCGGATGTTTTTCTGAACTTTTTTAATTATGTTTGTCGAAAAATTCAGCATGATGAAATACATTGTTATACTCGGCGACGGGATGGCCGATGAACCTGTCGATGAATTGAGCGGGAAAACGCCGCTTGAAGTGGCCAATAAGCCCGCCATTGATTACCTGACGGAATATGGCGAATTTGGTATGGTGAAAACCGTTCCCGAAGGCATCCCTCCGGGGAGCGACGCCGCCAACTTGTCGGTAATGGGTTACGATCCCAAAATCTATTATACCGGACGTTCGCCGCTGGAAGCGCTAAGCATGGGCATCCCGCTTTCGGATACCGACGTCACGCTGCGCATGAACCTGGTCACTTTGAGCGGGGAAGCATCCTATGAGAGCAAAACCATGATCGACTACAGTAGCGACGAAATTACCTCGGAAGAAGCGGCCGAACTGGTCAAAACCCTCCGAGAGCACTTGGAAACGGCCAACCTGCACTTCCACGCAGGCCGCAGTTACCGGCATGTAATGGTCTGGAACAACGGCATCCTAGGACACCGGTTAACACCGCCCCACGATATCCTCGAACAGAAAATATCGAATTATCTCCCGACAGGGCCTTCCGGCCGGCTGCTATTTGATCTGATGGAACGGAGTACGACGCTGTTTCGCGATCACCCCGTCAATTTGCGCCGGAAAAAAGCCGGGCTACGACCGGCTACCTCTATCTGGCTGTGGGGCGAGGGCAAGCGACCGGCATTGCCGGATTTCAAAGAAAAATACGGCCTTTCCGGAAGCGTCATTTCGGCTGTGGATCTCGTACTGGGCATCGGGAAATGTGCCGGCCTCGAAGTGGTGGAAGTACCGGGGGCTACCGGTAACATGCACTCCAACTTCGACGGAAAGGCACAGGCCGCAATAGACCAACTGCTGGCAAAAGGAAAAGACTTCATCTATCTGCACGTTGAAGCCCCCGACGAATGCGGCCACCGCCACGAAGTGCAAAACAAGGTGAAAGCCATCGAAATCATCGACCAGCAAATCGTCCTTCCCATCAAGGAAGCGCTGGATGCTTCCGGAGAACCCTATTCCATTATGGTGCTTCCGGATCATCCCACCCCGTTGCGCAAAAGAACGCACACTTCCGTACCGGTACCCTACCTCATTTACAGGAACACCGAAGCCCAACAGCATGGCATCTGCGACTATACGGAAAAAAACGCCACCCTTTCCGGCCGTTTCATCGCCAACGGACATACCCTGATGGACCGGTTCATCCGCGTATAATTTTTCCCGCCAGCCCTGCATGAAATACCGTTTCCTTCAGAGGAAGATACTTATGTAACGCGACAATTTGAATTGCACCCGGTTGCTGACCGGTGGAAGTAGCGCTCCTGTATCGCTTTCCGCAGGTCATCGACCTGCGGCTATGAAAATCACGTCCTTTCAGGACGGCGTGACGCTGACCGATGCGTAATATCCGTTAATGACATCTTGTTTATTTTGCACACATCAACATTCGACAGGATTGAAGCCTATCCCAGCGTTCCGGCGATCAGGAAAGTGGCCGCCAAAGAAATGATAGCGTACAATTCGGAAAAGACGGCCAGTATCAGTGTCTTGCCGAACACGTCGTAACCGGCGCCGATGCCGGCGATGCCGCTGGCGCATACCTGCCCCTGCCGGACGGCAGACAACAAACATACCGATCCCAACGCCAGCCCAGCCCCAAAAATAGCCGCCGCCTGAAAAATGGTAATCTCCGCCGTCAGAAAATTGGTCATCAGAAAATAACCCAGAAAGCCATACAGACCTTGTGTGCCGGGCAAAGCGCTCAACACGATGTAGTTGCCGAACGCGTCGGGATTCTTTTTCATCGCGCCGACGGCAGCA
The DNA here is from genome assembly GCA_031271175.1 of Bacteroidales bacterium. GTDB lineage: Bacteria > Bacteroidota > Bacteroidia > Bacteroidales > UBA4181 > JAIRLS01. Next base: position 14,880 of record JAISWE010000173.1, read on the forward strand.
TTACCTGTAATGGTAACTCCCAAAGCACTTCCGATACCTGACAATCCGATCATCAGACCGATACCAATGTAAGCTAAAACGATTGCATCCATAATGAATTGATTTAAAACTAATTTTAATTATAACTAACACAAAAACCGCTATGCTAAGTTCGCAAATTTTTCGCATTCTATCAAAAATATTAACTGTCACCGGCTATTTTCAACGGTCGGTACTTTTTCCCATTCCCTTGAAAACCGGCATTTTTATAAAATTCCACGAAAGTGAGGCGCATGGGGTGAACGAAAGCGCCCAGACCGCTCATGAAGATATTGAGTGAATGGCCTGCCAGCAGGATGACGAGCATCACGATCCAACTCACCACGGGAATATCTCCGCTCATGCTGATTGCCAGCCGATTGAAAACAAGCCCCATTACACTTCCGCTGATACCCAGCGCAAAAAGGCGAATATACGACAGCAAATCGCCCAATACCCCTGTTATCATGTTATAACTGTTCCATAATCCCTTGCCGATGTTGATAAACGGGTTGCGCCCCGGTGTATTCAGCAGGAAAATGCACGTTCCTGCGATGCCGATAGCTACATAACAGATGTAACGTGCGGTTTCCGGTGATGGTATGATTTGTTTGGACATCAAAAAAAGGCCTCCCCCGCCGGGTATCATGAGCAACCATCCCCATGCTTCGAGCGAATGGCGCCATCCGTAACGGAGCGCTTGCCCGACCGCCTTTACGATCATTCCAAAGACAATCTGCACTCCGCCGATAACGAGCGAAAGATTGAACAACTGGTCGGAGTTCAGCATGATTTTTTTGAAGGAAGAGAACCATTGCCACTGCACATCTACCAGCGGGATGCCGAAAAACGTTCCGCTGATGGTGCCTAATACAGCAGTTCCCGCCCCCAGACAGGCAGCCAGCGTCAGCAGAGGACGCATGGAAGGTTTCATCTTGCTCCGCAATACCATCGCCGTCGCCAGCAGCAATAATCCATAACCTGCATCGCCAAGGCACAAACCGAAAAACAACAAGAAAAACGGGGCAAAAAACGGTGTGAGATCCAATTCATAATAGCCGGGCAGGTCGTACAATGCACCTATCGGCTCGAATAGACGGGAAAAACGGTTGTTTTTCAGCAAAATAGGAATAGCGGTATCCTCTTCGGACGGCTCTCTGCTTTCGTACCACACATCGTGCCGCTCAAGTACGCAAATCAATTCCGCTTCTTTTGTTTCAGGTACCCAGCCTTCCAGCAAAATCAGGCTGTCGGCGGCTTTCTTTTCACTCTGTAGCCATACTTTCGACAGGTCTATATGCCCATTCATCTGTTGCAAAGCTTCTTTCAGACGGCAGGCATACCTCTCCGCCATTTCATCCAGCCGTCGTTCCGTGTCTTCCGCCTGTATTTCGGTTTCCTGCCATGCTGCCTGTAATTCGTGCAGCGACTGTTCGGGAAGGTGTAGCCTTTCGGCGTCCGGTTCATCCGGCGTTCCTGTCGGACAAAGGGTTATAAAATAGACGAGACTTCCCGCCGCGGCAATTTCCATCGCATTGAACTTATTCTTCCATTCGATTTTGAAATCCCGCACACGGCATGAATAAAACTTCACTTCCTGTCCTGCTGCTTTAAGTTTGATGATTTGCGACCGGTCAAAATCGCCCCATACGGACAGCATCTCCATTTCCTTCCGCAGATGCTGTCGCTGGGCATTCAGCTGCTCTTGCCGCGTTTTCAACTGTTCGTACATTGCTACTATTTCCGTACCTTCTATCGGTTCTCGCGGCGGCGCCATAGCTTTATGGTTGGAATGCCGCTGCTGTAAGGCACGAAGCGTATTTTTGAACAAGTCTGCCGTACGCAACCGTCCGCGCAAATCGACCGCTTCCTCGGGAATGTCTTTCCGCTTTTCAACGATATGCACTACTCCCGCCTCACGGATACTTTCCACAAACTTATTATATGCCTTATAATAAATCAGGAAACTGTATTTTTTCATTCTTTCAACCATCGAAATACGATAATACAAATACAAATGTACTAAAAAAAAATGACATGGGCGCAAGTCGGTGTGAAAAAAATAGGGGCGACATTCGCTGTCCGTTAAAATTAGTATCGCTAAAAGAAAAGAGATGAAAGGGATGCTGAAAAGGAGAATCGGCAAAAAAAAACCGCAACAGGCAAAAAACATGTTGCGGCATACGTATGAAATTTGGAAAAAGTTATTTTATTTATTGTGTGTTCACGATATATGAATATCAGTAATGAAGGGGCATGAGTCAAAAATCGTGCCAAACTGTTGCAAGAAATAAATCGGCTGTCGTCAGCATATCGTTGACGATTCATCGCAGAAAATGATTACTTTTGTCCGAAAAATAATCACGATGATACGAATTGGTATTATAGGCGGCGCAGGATATACGGGCGGCGAGTTGCTCCGTATTCTGTTGCGCCATCCCGGCGCAGAAATTGCTTTTGTACACAGCAACAGCCATGCGGGGAAACCGCTCTATGCGGCGCACAACGGACTGTACGGCGATACCGACCTGTGTTTTACCGATAGGGTGTCTGCCGTCGATGTGCTGTTTCTTTGCACGGGACACGGCAAATCCGCAGCGTTTCTCAGCGAACAGCCCCTGCCCGGACATCCGCGGATCATAGACTTGAGCCAGGATTTTCGCAACGATCCGGTATTCCACACCAAAGAGGGCGGACAATGGCAGTTTGTGTACGGTTTGCCCGAATACAACCGCGAAAAGATCCGACAAGCGCATTACATCGCCAATCCGGGCTGTTTTGCTACGGCTTTGCAGCTGGCTCTGTTGCCGCTGGCACAGGCAGGATGGCTCGTGGACGAGGTACATGCCAACGGTATCACCGGCTCAACGGGAGCGGGACAAACACTGTCTTCCACCTCTCATTTCAGTTGGCGCAGCAACAACATTTCCATTTACAAACCTTTTACGCATCAACATCTGAACGAAGTACGCAACACACTCGAAGCGGCTGCCGCAAAGCATCTTCCCGAACTGAATTTCCTTCCCGTGCGCGGAAACTTCACACGGGGCATTTTTCTTTCGGCATATACCCGCACCGACAGGACAGCGGAAGAACTGACCGCTCTTTATCGGGCGTTCTACGGCGGTGCAGCTTTTACTTTTGTGCACGATGGCGACATCAGCCTCAAGGAAGTGGCAGGCACCAACAAATGCCTGTTGCGGGTGGAAAAGCACGGCCATAAAGTCCTGGTAACTTCTGTTATTGACAATTTGATCAAAGGCGCTTCCGGACAAGCCGTACAGAACATGAACCTGATGTTCGGGGTGGATGAGAAAACAGGGTTAGACCTGAAAGCGACCGCGTTTTAACTTTCTGGCGGTTATTTATTTGTTCCCGCCTGCAAGAGGAATCTGTTCCTTTCGCAGGAATTTCCGGTATTCGGCAGCCCATGCCCGGCAAAAAAGTTCGCCGACGATTTTGGCGCCTGTGAGGGTAAAATGGACAAAATCCTTGTTAGCCAGCGGAGGATCGGCCAGTACCCACGAGGGCATGGAGTTCTCCCCGCCCATGGCCTCGAAAAGGTCCCAGAATACGCAACCGCACTGCAATGCCGTTTTCCGCTGGGCTTCGCGTATGTCGGCAACACCGGAGTGGGTGACGTATCCGTCGGGCGAATGTTGGGACATGTCGCCGGCGCCCACCACGATGATCAGCAAGTCCGGCGACAGCGATTGCAAGGTGCGGATTTGCCGCTCCATGAGCTTGGCGTAATAATCGCCGTTCCCGTTGTATTTGGCGACCGCATTGGCGCCGAACTGAAGGATCAGCGCCTTCACATTCATCATGGCAAACATCTGTCCCAACATATCCCTGTCAATTTTCGTAAACTCCATGCCGGCGCTTCCCCGCAGAGGAATGTTATCCACGGCAACCCCGGAAGCGCCGTCGAGCGTAATGCCATACACGTCGGGCAACGAGCGGGAACTCAAAGACAGGTGCAGCGACTGCTGGGGACAATCGAACTCCCAGCATACGGACGACAGTAACGGTACAGGGCGCAAGCTCTTTGTATCGGAACGGTTAATGCTGACAGACACAGGACAACGGCTGTTTCCATAAAAAAAACCGACATGCGTGAAACTTCGCGACAGCCGGTAGCCGAAGCCGACAGGCATCAATCCTATATGGGTAACGGTATCTGCGGCATCCGTCGCCATGTAGCGGGCAAAGGCGCCGGCAATCCCATAATATCCATGTGTAATGGAATCTTTTTTCCTATCCTGTACCGAAAAACGCACCCATTGTGCGGGAACATCCTGTTGAAAACTCCTTGAAATATCCGAAGCAGGTACGGCGGGAATATATCCGCGGCCCATCCCGCCGAATTTTTTTTGCATATAGTCGCGTATCGTTGAAGTGATACGGTCGCTTTCAATTTGCGAATCGCCATAGTGCAGAATACGAACAGGTTGTCGGCGGTCTCCCCCTGCACGGGCATATCGGAAAAAGGAATACATCAGGGTATCTTTTCCTTCGGGAAACACAAAGGGATACAAGCAAGCCTTGCCTTCGCCCGTCGCATGGTCATTGCAGGCAAGGGTATCTTTTTCCGTACCGGCAGCCCGTCCTGCGGCCGTCGTATCGGCAGGAAACAAAACGGAATCCGTCTCTTCAACAACGCTCACGGAAGAGATGATCTCCCGGATATCTTTATATCCGGGCAGCTCCAACTGCCACCATTGGCTGAGTGACGGGAAATGCACTGTTGTCCCCATTATTTTCCATCCATCGGCAGGAAAAACCGATGAGATGATAAAAATAACCGTGATCACACATAATCCGAAGCCGAAAATACGAACAGGTTTCAAATGATTTTCGATAAAAACTGCTGCAAAGGTAGCATTAAATTCCCAATTACCCACACAAATAAAAAGGAAATCGTGCAACGACCTCCGTTCGCGAGTACGGCAGCTGAGTCCATCAGCGTACTAAAGTTTGAACGCAAATGTACCGCGTTCCGGTTAGGATATTATAGTTTAATAAAATAGCTTTATATCCGGACAGTTCCTAAGATGAAAAATCACTATTGCTTGACAAAAATATTAGTCCATAAAAAAGCTCATTCCGTCTTTGCCGGCGCTACCGTGCCCTTGATGGTCAGTACCACTTTGTTTGTTTTGGCGTTGGAGATAACGGTCACCGTTTTGTTAAACGATGAAGCGTAGTTGGTGTTTTTATAAACCACTTTGACGACGCCCTTTTCGCCGGGTTTCACCGGTTCCTTTGTCCATGTGGGCGCTGTACAGCCGCAACTTGCACTGCATTGCGTAATAGTGAGCGGTTCCTTCCCGACATTGGTAAAGACAAAATCCACTTCTGCTTTTCCTTTAAATTCAATGGTTTCAAAGTCGTGAACCAACTCTTCGAACTGAATTTCAGGAGCATTCGGATTCTCTTTTTTCACTTCTTTCTCCTCTTTCACTTCTTTCACCTCTTTCACAGGGTTTTCTTCTTGAGCCAATCCCTGAGCAATCGTTATACAACAAACTGCGACCGATAATAAAAACTTTTTCATTGGAATTATTCTTAATTAAATTTTTAACATATTGATTTTTTCACATTACTGCAAAATTCGTGCCTTATTTTATTTTAGCTGCCAAAGGGTATTTGAGGTTTTCCGACCGGACAAGATCGCAACGGAATGACCCTACCAGTATATCGAACTTGATGCTTACCGGAATTTTGTTATTGTCGTCTGAAAACCAAATAGTCATGTCATCTTCTTTTTTGAAGAGACGTCCCGGTTCGACCACCGGCACAAACTTGAGACACTTGTATTTACCTGACCCGATGGAGATGGTTTCCCTGCCTTTGTAAACGATGTAGAACGGAAAAACTTCATCGCTGAAATAAGTGTTGAAACTGATAACATCGTTGAAGGCCAGGCTGCCCAAATCGAGGCGTCTTACGTAAAACAGCACCGACACCATGTCTAACGTGCGTTGCGGAACATTCACCTTGCCTTTTCGCTGGCTTTCAACGTACAGCTCGTCGTGATAATAGGCCACTTCATCATAGTAACGGTAGTTGCCTTCGCTGATATTGCGGATCGCTTTTTGGGGAAGGTTGTTGTCCGGATCGAAAAAACTTTCGTAAATATCCCGTACTTTGTAGATTTTATCGGTCAGCCCGGAAGTTTTCCCCATCAGTTTGGAATGAAATACCATTTTTTCGTTCAACATGGTTTCTTGGGTGGAAATGGTGGCTTCTCCACCTGTAATGAAACTGTAGTGAATCCTGAAAGTCAATGTTTCTCCGCTCCGGAACACCCTTTCACCCAGTGTTTTCTCTACTATGATTTGCGAAAAGGAGGGCAAAATCATAGCAAACCATAACAACGATGTCAATTTTATTTTCATTCCGTCGGCTATATTTTATGATGACTGTAGCCTTTATATTAACGAATTATTTTAATAAAAGTTACATGGCATCTGCCGTTTTATCGGAAATTTGTTGATAATGCTCATACAGAAACATTTGAGAAGACAATGCGGGCTGATGATTCCGTTTGTAGCGGTTGTCCTGTTTGCTGTCGATACAGCGCGCCTTAACATTGTCTTTCAATTGTGTTTCGAGGATGAATTTCAGTTCCTTCTGTATGTCGGGATCGTATATCGGCAAAGCGACTTCGATTCTTGCATTGAGGTTGCGCGACATCCAGTCGGCGGATGAAATGTAGTACTTTTCTTTTCCGCCATTGCAGAAGATGAAGATGCGCGAATGTTCCAGATAGCGTCCCACAATGCTGACCGCCTCGATGTTTTCGCTTACATTCTTCATGGCCGGGATCAGGCAGCAGATGCTCCGTACCACCATGCGGACGGTGACGCCTGCACAACTGGCCTGATAGAGTTTGTGGATCACGTCGCGGTCGGACAAGTTGTTGATTTTTATCATGATCCATGCATCCCTGCCGGCTTTGGCATTGGCCATTTCAATATCAATCAGGCGGCAGATTTTTTTCCGCATGAATTGCGGGGAAACGACAAGATGTTTGAATGCAGGGTATTTAAAAGGCGTTTCGAAATAATCGAAGATTTTATCCACTTCGCGTCCGATAGACTGGTCGGCGGTGAGCAGGAGGATATCGGTGTAGGCAGTGGCATTGCCTTCGTGGAAATTACCTGTTCCTACAATGGAGTAGTGCCGTTGGTGACGTCCGGTTTCTTTGGTGATCAGGGTCAGTTTGCTGTGTACTTTCAGCCCTGAAATTCCAAACAACACTTTCGCGCCGATTTCTTCCAGTTTTCTTGACCAGTAGATATTGGAAAATTCATCGAATCGGGCTTGCAATTCGATGATTACGGTTACTTCTTTTCCGTTTTGGACGGCGTTCATCAGTGCACTGACGACCTGTGAATGGGGGGCGACCCGGTAAAGCGTGATTTTGATTTTTTTCACCGATGGATCAATAGCTGCCTCGCGCAGCAGATTGATATAATCGGTAAATTTTTGATATGGGAAATGCAACAGAATATCTTTTTCGTCGATTGCCTGAAGGATGCTACTTCCGGTGCGTATGGCCGGATGGTCGAGTGGAAGCAGCGGTTCATATTTCAGTTTTTCTCCTCCCACGTTTGGGAAATTCATGAAATCTTTGAAATTATGGTAACGGCCTCCCGGAATCAGGTTGTCGTCATCGCTCAGTTCCAGTTGTCCTGTCAGATAACCCAGCAGATCTTTGGGAATGTTCCTGTCGAACACGAAACGTACCGGTTGTCCTGTCCGTCGCCGGTTGACACTTTTGGATATCTTTTCCAGAAAACTCTTGGTGAGGTCGTTGTCAATATCCAGTTCGGCGTCGCGGGTGAGTTTTATTGTATAAGTTTCGTATTTCTCATACTGAAAAATAGTGAATACTTCTTTGATATTGAAGCGGATAATGTCGTCGAGCATAATAATATCCTGTCGTCTTCCGACGGCAGGTAACTGGATGAAGCGCGGCAATACGGCGGTTGGAATATCCACAATGGCATATTCGATATTGTTGTTGGCGCCCGTCAGTTTGCAAGCCAGGTAAATGGCGCGGTCTTCGAGATAGGGGAATTTTTCGACGTTGCGGAGCATGATAGGTGAGATAGCCGATAACACCTTTTCTCTAAAGTAGATACGGACAAACCGTTGCTGTTCAGGGGACAATTTGCTTTCATCTACCATAAAGATATTGTGCCGTTCGAGTTCTCGGAGAATTTCGATGTAAGTGTGCTGCGATTTCACTTGCAGCCGCATGACTTTTGTTTGTACCAACTGCAACAGTTTTTTAGGTTTTTCGCCTAATATTTTTTTAGAGTCCAGCTTTAAGTCGATCATTCGTTTAATGGATGCTACCCGTACTTTAAAAAATTCATCCATATTATTGGAAAAAATACCCAAAAACTTAATGCGTTCCACCACCGGCACGATGGGATCGGAGGCCTCCTGCAGGACTCGTTCATTGAACGAGAGCCAACTTAATTCTCTATTAATAAATAGATTATCTATATTCATCAACTTTTTTATCTATTTATCAAATGTAGACATAATTCATCAACAATATATTTTTTTCATCAATGATTTTAATATTTTCGTCAATAAATAATGATATTCGTCAAAAGCATAAAAAAATAAAGTCAGACGAGATAGAAAAACAAGTAATTTTACACAAAAAATTCGTTGTAAAGTTGCATTTTTCACTTCATTTTTTTTTTGGGGATTCAATGGAATTGTATTAATTTTGTCCCCACATTTGTAAGTAAATATAAGTAGTTTTAAGTTATTTATAATTAAGTAGTTAGTTTCTGTGTTAGGAAGAGTGCCATCGCGAAGATGCCACTCTTTTTTTATAATGGCTTTTGTGCTTGTCATGCAGGCAGACATCCTGCATTATTTCCTGTTCCATGGCTGTGCTGTCCGATAGTCCCAAAAATAGGCGCTTTCCGGTCAACAGTTATATCACGTTTATTATTTGCCGATTAAATGCTGCCTTCCGGTGCACGGATGTACAATATTTTGCATTTTCGGTCAATTTTTATGATAAATTGGGGATGAAGGGGGATGAGATTCTCTTTTTTTTCACGGATGACCTGCATGACAATGTTGCCGTTGAAATTTTCGATTCGGTTGATAATGCCGATGTTACCGTGTACGGCATCGTGTACGGCAAATCCTGTCCATTGGTTTTCTTCGTCTTTCGGTCGCCGGAGTTTCACATCGGCAAACACCTCGCATCCAGCAAGTTCTGCGGCTTCGTCGACAGAATCGATAAATTCCAGCTTTACCAGCGCTGTGTTTTCATTGCGAAAAGTAAAATCTGCAACAGGAAACGGCACTTTCAATCCGTCTAACACAACAAATATTTCCACCGGACACTCCGGCGCTTCCTCCGCCGTCAGTTCGGATGCCAGTACCAAAACTCCTGTAAAACCATGTGTTTTAACGAATTTTCCTATATATTCCATGCTGAATCAATCCTGATTTTTATTGAAAGCAAGGTGCAAATATAGGCAATTCGACGGAATTATCGCCCGAAAATGCAAATGGATCATGCTATTTTTTTGTTGGCGGAATAGCAGTATTTTTCGCTTTCTACTCCTTTTCTTTCGCTTTCCGGTGAGCGATGGCGGACACTATCATCAGTTGCAGCGCGTGGTAAAGCATGATGGGGAGCAACACGATGCCGATACCGCCGTATCCGCTGAAAATCACTTTTGACATGGCAATGCCGTGAACCAAAGATTTTTTTGAACCGCAGAACTGGGCGGTAATAGTGTCTTCCCGATTGAGATGCATCCGGCGACAAGCGAAAGTAATCATTCCGTACACGGCGCCAAACAGCCCGATCATTCCGGCAGTGCAGGCAGCCAGCCGAAAAAGCGAAAACGCTTCGAACAGGCGTTCGGCAAACGAGGTGCAAAATGAAGTATAGACGATAAGCAGGATCATACTTTGTTCAAACAGCCGGAGGAGTCGCCCGTGCCGTTCGGCGAAGCTTCCCCACTTGCGGTTAAGCGCCATACCCGCCATAACAGGCAGCAATACTTGCAGGATGAGTTTGGGAATGATGGAAAGCAATTGGGAAAAATCGGCGCCGGAAGCGCCGGATAGGGCTGCACTCATCCACAATGGTGTGATGAAGACGCCCGCCAAACTGGAAACGCTCGCATTGAAAATGGCTGCCGGAATATTGCCTTTGGCGATAGATACCATCACCACCGAAGACGATACGGTGGAAGGCAACGCCGCCAAATAGAAAACGCCCAGCCAGAGGGATGTTTCGTTGCCGAAGAGCGGACGGAGCAGCCATACCGACAGAGGGAACAGGATAAAAGTGGCGCAATGTACGAGTATATGCAACTTCCTGTTATCCAGACCTGCACGCAGTTTCTTCCCGCTGAGTCGTAATCCGTAAAAAAAGAAAATTAGCGAAATGCCATAGTTCGCAAGGGCAGCAAGTGGAAATGCGCCATTTGCCGCACCGATTTCCGGCCTCAGGTATGCCAGCAATACTACACCGACCAGTAAAATCAGGAAACCGTCAATACCGGATTTTGACCAAAAATGCTTTTTTTTCATGCTGTCATGAATCAATGAGGTATGTCCGTAAAACAGGCATTAAATTTATGACGGCAAAGAAAGCAAAAAAAATCGAAAACGGAAAAATATCTTATCGCCCGTCCAGAGCTAACGCATCTAACTTTATTCATATTTATCAAGAAAAGGTCGATCTTTCCGCTCCAAAAAAGCATGATGCGTTCTCCCTGAGCTATTTTTCAAATTTTCATCGTACGCAGTTCTGTTCTTTACCATCATGTAGCGTACCTTGCTGATTTTATTGGCCGTGGCAACAATTGCACCCATTGACTCCTGAGGCGGTTTGCCCGGCGTTCATGGTGAGCGTGCATGAGGGATGCCAGTGGCATAGCGTTTCGAC
>JAISWE010000002.1 GCA_031271175.1 Bacteroidales bacterium
GCTCCATACATGGATTGACTGTGGAAGAACAGGAAAAGCAGGTGACCTTGGCATACGACGAATGGAAAGGAAACAACGAGCAGGTAGATGATGTTTTACTGCTGGGAATCAAGATATAATATGATGGATAGCGAATAGTGACGGTATTTTTTACGGAATAATAGCGCTTTGTATTTCGCTCCATGTCCCTTTTTCGCCGCGAGTGTTTTCCCAACGGAGGCAGAAATAGCAACGTTTTCCTGTGTCGGCGAGGTCATCTTTTTTGAAAAAATATGGCCGGCTTTTCAACTTCGCGAAGGACAGTGAGACAAATACCGTTCGGCGTCCAGCGCGGCTTTGCATCCGCTGCCTGCTGCGGTAATTGCCTGCCGGTATTCGGGGTCTTGCACGTCGCCACAGGCAAACACACCTTCCACGTTGGTTTTTGAGGTGCCGGGTATGGTTTTGATGTAGCCGCCGGCATCCATTTCCAGCCATTTGCGGAACAGTTCCGAGTTGGGATGATGTCCGATGGCAACGAAAAAACCGTCTATGTCCACTGTCCGTTCACCTTCTTTGGTGGACAGACGCACGGCATTCACACTTTTGTCGCCCAGTATCTCTTTCGTTTGCGTTTCCCAAAGCACCTCAATGTTCGGCGTGCGGAGCACTTTTTCCTGCATGGCTTTGGATGCCCTCAGTTCGTTGCGGCGCACGATGAGATATACCTTGCGGCACAGTCCCGACAGATACGCCGCTTCTTCGCAGGCTGTGTCGCCGCCACCTACCACCGCCACCACCTTGCCTCGATAGAAGAAGCCGTCGCAGGTGGCGCAGGCGGAAACGCCCGCTCCCTTGAACTTTTCTTCGGAGGGCAGCCCAAGATACCTTGCCGAAGCGCCCGTTGCAATGATGACGGTTTCGGCGGCTATCTCCGTTCCGTCGTCGGCAACAGCGAGGAATGGGCGATCATCCAGACGGATGCTGTCAATGTTGCCGAAACGAATGTCCGTGCCGAAACGTTCCGCCTGAGCACGGAAATCGTCCATCATTTGCGCACCGCCCACGCCGTCCGGATAGCCCGGAAAGTTCTCAATGTCGGTGGTAACAGTCAACTGTCCGCCGGGTTGCATTCCGGTGTACAGCACAGGTCGCAGGTTGGCGCGGGAGGCATAAACAGCTGCCGTGTAGCCGGCAGGGCCTGATCCGATAATCAGGCATTTGGTATTTTCCATACGGGATTTTTAAAAAATTTCGCCTGCAAAAATAAGTTTTTTTTGTATTATTCGGATAATTTTAATATGTTTGGCCATTCAATTCGGGTATGATATTATGAATTCTTTTGGAAGAATATTTCGCGTCGGCATTTTCGGAGAGTCGCACGGTTGCTGTACAGGCGTCTGCATTGACGGCTGTCCCCCCGGTACAGCCCTGTCGGAAGCCGATTTTGAGTACGACATGATCCGTCGTCGCAGCGGTGCGGAGGGCACGACCCCTCGTAGGGAAGCCGATGCGCCGCGCATCATGAGCGGTGTGTTCAACGGGTATGCCACAGGCAGCCCCGTTGTGCTTATGATAGAAAACAGCAATACGCGATCGGAGGACTATGCGCAGTTTTGCGAAGTGCCGCGCCCGGGACATGCCGATTTCGTTGCCGGCAAGAAATACAGGGGGTTTGCCGATTATCGAGGGGGCGGTCATTTTTCGGGACGTCTCACCGCAGGACTTGTTGCTGCGGGCGTGGTTGCCAAAAAAATCATTGCCCCTGTCGCTGTTAGCAGCAAGATACTTGAAATAGGCGGAAGCGTCGAGTGGAGCAGCGTCGTTGCGGAGTGCGTCGAAACGCATGATTCTGCGGGCGGCATTGTGGAATGTACCGTCAGCGGCGTGCCTGTGGGATGGGGTGAACCGTTTTTCGACGGTGTGGAATCAATGATTGCCCACATCGTATTGGCCGTTCCCGCCGTGAAAGGTATAGAATTTGGTGCAGGCTTTGCCGCAGCGCGGATGCGCGGCAGTGAGCACAACGACGCCTTCTGCGGACGGGACGGGACTACGGCGACCAACCACGCAGGCGGCGTCAACGGTGGTATCACCAACGGCAATGCCATTGTTTTCCGCACGGCAGTGAAGCCCACCTCATCCATTGCCCGCCCGCAGCAAACCACCAACATGCTGACCGGCGAAACCGTTACGCTGGAAACGCACGGACGACACGACGCCTGTATCGCCCTGCGTATCCCTCCCGTGTTGGAAGCCGCCGCCGCCATTGCTTTAGCCGACCTGAAAATGATCGCCGCTTCCCTTTCGTAGTTTATGGCGCACATCCTCATTCTCCGCTTTTCGGCAATCGGCGATGTAGCCATGACCGTCCCCGTGATAGATTCGCTGGCAAGGCAGTATCCTAACCATTGTTATACGGTGGTGTCGCAAGTATTTCTTAGCCCGTTGTTCGCTCACTGTCCCGCCAATGTGCAGTTTGTGGGTGTGAATCTGAAAGATTACGGCGGCGTCATGGGGATGTATCGCCTGTTCCGCGAATTGCGCAGGAAACGATTCGACGTTGTTGCCGACTTGCATGATGTGCTGCGTACAAAATTGCTGCGCCTCTTTTTCCATGTTTCGGGAACGAAAACAGCGCACATCCGAAAAGGAAGGAAAGAAAAGCGACAACTTACAGCCCGTAAAGGCAAACGGCTTCTTCCCCTGAAACATGTTACGGAGCGTTATGCGGATGTTTTTCGCGCTTTGGGTTTTCCGGTTGCCCCAGACTTCCGTTCGATCTTCGGGAACGGCAGGGGTGATATTTCCGCCATCACATCCCTTACGGGCACAAAGTCGGGCAAATGGATAGGCGTTGCACCTTTTGCCAAGCATCGCGGCAAAATATATCCGATCGAACGCACCGAACAGATTGTCGCCCGTCTTACGGCAGAGGCGGATGTTTTTGTATTTCTTTTCGGCGGAGGCGAGAAGGAAAAGGCTATACTTGAGGAGTGGAGCGGCAAATATCCGCATACGCTGCCGGTAGCCGGACGGTTGAAACTTGCCGAAGAACTGTCGCTCATCAGCCATCTGGATGTGATGTTTTGTATGGATTCCGCCAATATGCACCTTGCATCGCTCACCGCCACGCCTGTGGTTTCCATATGGGGCGCCACGCATCCTTATGCCGGATTCTACGGCTATCGCCAGTCACCCGACAATGCGATACAATTGAATATGGGCTGCCGTCCATGCTCCGTGTACGGGAACAAACCGTGTTTTCGCGGAGACGAAGCCTGTATGAGAGGGATAACGCCACAAACGGTGCTGGACTATATCTTTTTCCCAGACAGTTTGCCGCAAAGTATGAAAGAGATATAAACACACAAAACGTTGCGCTGTATTACCGAAGATAAGCAGCCAGCCGTTCGACAGCCTGCTCCGGCGACGAAACGCCCGCTACGGAACAGCGATCAAAACATCCCTTCAAGGCTGCAAACGCGCTATCCTGCAATATCCGGAAACGGCGGGAACCGCGAATAGAAAAAATGGATTACTTTTCCGGCACATTGCCGTCTTCTTTCGTCCCCTTTTGCATAACGGAAGCCGTGATCTCCGAACCTTCCCAACGGATCGCGATTGCCGCCGTGCGGTCTTCGCCCGTGTAGTTCGGCTCGAGGCTAATGGCAACCGTATAATCGCCCGCGGGGTTACCGAAATCCATGCGGGCGCTAAGGAATCCGTTACGGCAGCTTTCTGCGCGGAGACCGTTTTGGAAATACTCGACGTCCACGCACCGGTGGTAGTGAACGACACACCGCTTGCACCCTGCGTCTGGTCGGCAAAAACATTTTGCGTCAGCGTCGCCGCGTCCGGTACACAAGTAATAACTTCCGAAGAAACGGCTTCGCCATCGCAACCGGTGAAAGGTGAAATATGCTGTTGTCAAAAACAACAGGCTTAAGCCAAATAGATTTACTTTTTTCACGTGATTGGAATTTAAATTAATTTGATTAATTTAAATATTTACGGAATGATTGTTTCCTGGATTTCGCTCCATGGCCCTTTCACGCCGCGGGTGTTTTCCCATCGGAGGGCGAAGTAGAGGCGGTGTCCGCGGTCTGCGCCGGCGAAGGACAGGCGGAGGGGAGAGTTGGTATCGAACGACGAGTTGACGAGTTGTGTCCAGTCGGTGACGGGGGTGTCGCTCACCGTCCAGCGTATTTCCGCGCCGTGTACGCCTGCCGGTTTTTTACGGCTTTCGCTGCCTGCGTCGCGGAAGTGGATGTCCACCACTCCGGGCGAGGGCGTTTTCACTTCGCCGAAGGGCGCGGTGGTGGGGTCGGGAGCCGGCGTGCGACCGCCCGAACCGCGGGCAGGCAAGCCCATGGCGATCAGGTCGGCGTCGGTTACCAGCGGGTTTTCCCGCAGGAAGCCGTTGTACAACTGCCTGTACAGCGGTTTGAACGCCGCCTCGGCGTCGTTCAG
>JAISWE010000035.1 GCA_031271175.1 Bacteroidales bacterium
AAGATTTAGACGATTGGAAAGACACTCATCTATCTGTAAACGGAACTGTTAAACGAAAAAAAATATTGTGTGCATAGTGGTCGTTTTTATGGAGTTTGCACACCCTACCCGCAGGGACAACACTTTATTAACCGTATGCTTCAGCATACGGACGAGCAATCACATCGTCAACCAAGTCCCGCAGGGACAACACTTTATTAACCGTATGCTTTAGCTTACGGACGAGCAATCACATCAGCGACTAAGTCCCGCAGGGACGACACTTTTTTTTCGTTGTCAACAAAGTGAAGTCCCTGCGGGACTTTGCGGGTATGTGATTGATTATTTCCATTAGTAGAGACGCAAAATATGGATACGAGCGGCGTATGTTTGCGTGTAAATGGCGTATGTTTGCGTGTAAATGGCGTATGTTTGCGTGTAAATGGCGTATGCGCGCGTGTAAATGGCGTATGCGCGCGTGTAAATGGCGTATGTTCGCGTGTAAATGGCGTATGTTCGCGTGTAAATGGCGTATGCGCGCGTGTAAATGGCGTATGCGCGCGTGTAAATGGCGCGTGCGCGCGTGTAAATGGCGTATGCGCGCGTGTAAATGGTGTATGCGCGCGTGTAAATGGCGTGTGCGCGCATGTAAATGGCGCGTGCGCGCGTGTAAATGGCGTGTGCGCGCGTGTAAATGGCGCGTGCGCACGTGTAAATGGCGTATGCGCGAGTGTAATTGACGTATGCGCGCGTGTAAATGAAACGAATTTTTCTGTAAATGAAATGAATTTTTCTGTAAATGAAATGATCTTTTCAGTAATCAATAATTATAACTCCTTAATATTAGTAAATCATGAATGATCGTCAGGAATCTAAATTGATCATGCATCAAAAAGTATTGGATACATGCCGGAAGTACGCTTCCGTGTATGCGGGCGTACCGGCCTTCGGACAGGCTGTGGCGCAGAATAGTGAATAGTGAACAACGAATAGTGAACAACGAATAGTGAATAATAAATAATAAATAATAAATAATAAATAATAAATAATAAACGGTTAAATAATTAATAAAGAAGACAAAGAGTAAATTAGTAACAACAACAAATTCAAGAAGCCTATGAAAAGAGTGTATTTAAAAGGATTATACATGTTTTTATGTATAATGGGTTTTGTCGCCTGCGAAGAAAGAGACGAGGGGGCAAAACAGAAATGGGTGGAACGCGACCCCTCGAGGGCGCATGTACTGACCACCTTTTCTCCCGATTCGGGGAGGATTGCGGAAAAGATGTTTCTCGACGGGGAAAATTTCGGTACCCATCCGGAGGACATCAAAGTGTATTTCAACTCCAAACGTGCAGCGGTAGTCACTTCCACCGGCAACCGCCTGTATGTGCTTTGTCCGAAAATGCCGGGCGATACCTGCGAAGTAGCGGTGGTGATCGGAAACGATTCGCTCGTGTATCCGAAACAGTTCAGGTATTACCAGTCGGTAACGGTATCCACTGTGACGGGCAACGGAGATCAGGCATTCAAGCCGGGAACGCTGGCGGAATCCACGCTGGAACCCATGTATATTGCGGTGGACGGCGAAGACAACCTGTTTGTCACCCTGCGTGAAGATACGTATTGGGGCGTGGTGAAAATCAGCGAAGCGGACAATTCGGTAATCCCGCTGGTGATGAACGCCGCCAGTGGTGAGGGCACTCCCAATGCGCTGGCGGTCGATCTGGTTACCGGCATAGTCACCGTGCCGATAGAAACGTGGAAGACGACTTTCTGGACCTGCGATCCGCGCGAGGCATGGGCGCCGAGAACCAAGGAATTGAGATGGACGGGAGGAACAGAACCGGCCGGCATCTCCAACACCTGGAAACACTGCCTTGCCGCCTGCCCCTACGACGGCTATGTCTATACCCGTTTCTACAACGGTCACGTAGTGAAGGTACACCCCAAGACGCTGGAAGCGACACTGGTCTATCAAACGCCGCAGGGCAACAGCTACGGCATGGCGTTCAACCCCAAAAAACCGTCGTTGCTGTATTTTGCCTTCAACAGCGGCGTAGCGGGTAATTTGTCGCACAGCATCGCCCTCATGGACGTCGCCGCCGATGATCCCGGAAGCACGTTCCGCAAACTGAGCGGTTCCACTGCCGGCGGACACCGCGACGGCGAATTGGCCAACGCCATGTTCTACTATCCGCGCCAGATATATTTCGACCCCGACGGATACCTGTACGTCGCCGACGACGGCAACGACTGCATCCGGCGCATCACGCCCGACAATGTGGTGGAAACCGTAGTGGGGATACCCGGCAAACGCGACTTCAAGGACGGCGCACAGGACGAAGCCCTTTTTTCGATGCCTCGCGGCGTGGGCGTCGGCAAGGACGGAACGGTGTATGTGGCCGATTACGGCAACAAACGCATCCGTAAATTGACCATCGAATAGCATTAAAAAACCATTTAAAAAATAAAAAATGAAAAACCTATTATGTATATTGTGCCTGCTGTTATCTGTGAATGTAATGCTTCAAGCGCAGCCCAAAGGCCAGGTATTTGTGATGGAAGGTACGGTCTATGACGATACGGGCGAAGTGGCGCCGGGAACGTCCGTCTATCTGAAAAGCAAGCTCAACATCGGCGGTACGACCACCGACATCGACGGACGCTTCAGCATCAAGGCAGAAAAAGGCGACGTGATCGTATTTTCCTTTGTCGGTTACGAGAATGTGGAAATCTTTGTGGAGGAAGAACGCAAGGACATCAAAGTACGGTTCACCGAAGCTGCCCAGCAACTGGAAGAAGTAGTAGTGGTAGGGCTGGGTACGCAGCGGAAAATATCCTCCGTGGCCGCGGTGACCACCATTGACGCCAGGGAATTGCAGGTGCCTGCCACTTCTGTGGCCAACCTGCTGGGCGGCAAGGTCGCGGGCGTTATCTCCATGCAGACCAGCGGCGAGCCGGGGCAGAACATCTCCGAGTTCTGGGTGCGTGGCATCGGGACTTTCGGCGCCAGCAGCGGCGCATTAGTGCTGATTGACGGGCTGGAAGGTAATATCAACAATATCGACCCCGCCGATATCGAAAGTTTTTCGGTGCTCAAAGACGCTTCCGCAACGGCGGTCTATGGCGTACGGGGCGCCAACGGCGTAGTGCTGATCACCACCAAACGCGGGCAGGAAGGCAAACTGAGCATCACCGGCAGAGCCAACTGGTCGCTGTCGCATCTGCGCAGGGTGCCGGACTATCTGAGAGCCTACGATTACGCCACCTTAGTGAACGAGGCGATGGAAGTGCGCGGTGAAAACCCCCGCTACAGCAATATCGACATGGACATCATCAGGGAAGGATTAGACCTCGACCTGTATCCCGACGTGAGCTGGCAGCAGGAAGTGCTGAACCGTAATTCGTTCAAGCAGACCTACTATGTGAGCGCCAGAGGGGGTGGAAGCGTAGCGCGGTATTTCATCAGCCTCGGCGGAAGCAGCGAAACAGGCGCCTACAAGTATGACAAAAACAGCGCATACGCCTCAAATGTGGGTTACAACACCTATTCTTTCCGAACCAACATCGACCTGGACCTGACCAAAACGACGCGGCTCTTTTTCGGAACGGACGGATACCTGTCCATCCGCAACGAGCCAGGGCTGGCCAATACCGATTACATCTGGGCGGCGCAGTCGCAGATCAATCCGCTGATGCTCCCCATCCGGTATTCCAACGGACAGTTGCCCGGCGGCGGCAACAACGAAGCCTCTTCGCCCTACGTGCAGATCAACCATGTGGGAAAGGCCTCCACCCAGCAGTTTAAGGGCAAAATCACCATGTCGATAGACCAGAACCTGTCCGGGCTGATTGACGGATTGAAGATCAGGGCGCAAGGCGCCTACGACATACAGCCGTGGTTTTACGAAAGAAGGTATATCCAGCCGGCGCTCTATCAGGCAGAGAGGCGAAACGTGCTGGGCGAACTGGTAACGAAAGAAACCGTCAAGAAACAGGATGTCGCTTACAGCAAGAGCACCCGGCAATACCGGAAGTTTCACTTTGAAAGTACGCTCAACTACGATCATGTGTTTGGCGCGGATCACCGCGTGTCGGCGCTGGTGTATTACTATATCAGCGACTCGAAGAGCACCCTCGATGCCGTCAACAGCCTGACGGCCATCCCCGTCCGGTATCAGGGCGTATCCAGCCGGCTTACCTACAGCTTCCGCGACATTTATATGATGGACGTCAATTTCGGATACACCGGTTCCGAAAACTTCATGCCCGGCAAACAGTACGGGTTCTTTCCCTCCTTTGCACTGGGATGGGCGCCCACCAGTTACCGCTACATGAAAGAGAACGTAAGATGGCTGAATTTTTTCAAAATCAGAGGTTCCTACGGATCGGTGGGTAACGACCGGATTACCTCTACGCGCTTTCCCTACCTGACGCTGGTCAGCCTCTATGAAGGGCGCGTATGGGGCGGCTCTTCCGACGTTGAACTGATCAACGAACAAAGAGTGGGCGCCGACAATCTCGAATGGGAAAAAGCGCTGAAAGCAGACATCGGCATCGAAGGACGGCTCTTCAGCGACCGGCTGTCCTTTGTAGTGGACATTTTCGACGACCGGCGCGAAGGCATCTTCCAGCAGCGGGTACAGGTACCCGATTTCATAGGCGTCATTTCCATGCCCTACGGCAACATCGGACAAATGAGAAGTTACGGATCCGACGGCAATGTCAGCTACATGCACGAACTGCGAAAGGATATGAGCTTTACCGTCCGCGCTAATTTCACTTATTCCCGAAATGAAGTGCAACGCTGGGAACAGGCTTACCAGACGTATCCGTACCAGCAGTACGACGGTTATCCCAACGGAACGGTTCGCGGCTATAGAGCCATCGGCCTGTTCGAGAACGAAGACGATGTGAAGTTCAGCCCCAGCCAGTCGGCGCTGGGCAGCGGACAAATGCCGGGCGACATCAAATACATGGACGTCAACGGCGACGGCAGAATCACCTCGGACGACCGAATACCCCTGTCCTACAATACTTATCCGCTGCTGATGTACGGCTTCGGCGGGGAATTCAAATACAAACAGTTCACCGTGGGCGTACTGTTCAAAGGCACCGGTAAAACCGACTATTACCACGTAGGGCAAACCGTGAGCCACAACAACATGCGGTATGCCAACGGAATGGGTTATGTTCCTTTCCATAACGGACAGTACGGCAATGTGCTGTCGCTGGTAGCCGACCCAAGCAACCGGTGGATTCCGGCGGATTATGCGGCGCAAAACGGCATCGACCCCTCGCTGGCGGAAAACCCCAACGCCCGTTTCCCGCGCCTGAACTACGGCAGCAATAGCAACAACTCGCAACTGTCCGACTTCTGGAAAGGCGACGCGCGTTATCTGCGCCTGCAAGAGGTGACCGTCAATTACAACCTCAAAAAGGATTTTCTGCACAAGGTGGGAATCTCTTCCATCGACTTCCAACTGGTGGGAACCAACCTGTACGTATGGGACAAAGTAAAACTTTTCGACCCGGAACAAGCGCACTTCAACGGGCGCGTCTATCCCATCCCGGCGGTTTACACCCTCCAACTGTATATCAATTTATAATGAACAATTAATAAATAATAATGAAAATGAAAAAGCATCATATTCATATCAAAATGGCGGTAGCCGCTTTTCTGTCGGTCGTCTGCCTGTCCGCCTGCAAGGACTTTCTGAACGTGGACAATTATTTCAGCGACGAGTTGAAACAGGATTCCATTTTCAAGGAAAAACGCCTGATTGAGGCTTACATGTGGGGAGCCGCTACGATGTTTCCCGACGAGGGACAGCTCATCCAGAGCCAGCATACGCCCGGCCCGCTGGCCACCGACGAGGCGTTTACCATGTTCCGCAGCACCGGCAGTTCGTACTACGGAATGGCGTTTGTACTGGGTGAAGTAAGTTCCGAACGGCTCTATACCTTCGGTACCTGGGGCAATCTGTACAAAATCATCCGCAAATGCAACACCATCCTCCAAAGAATGGACGAAGCGGAAGACATGACGACTTCCGACCGGATTTTTATTGAAGGCTACACGCGCTTCATCCGCGCCTACGCCTACTATAATATCCTGATCGATTTCGGGCCTCCCGTACTGTTGGGCGATGAACTGCTCGAGACCAACGCGGACATCACCTACTACAACCGTCCGCGCAGTACCTACAGGGAAGCGGTGGAATACATCTGCGGCGAACTGGAAACGGCGGCGTTGTACATGCCGGCGGTGGTGTCGGTGCTGGACTTTGGCCGTCCCACCAAGGGCGCGGCGCTGGGACTGATGACCCGTTTGAGGCTGCACCATGCCAGCCCGCTGTTCAACGGCGGAGAAAAGTCGCGCGTGTATTTCAACAACTGGCGCCGCAAGACGGACGGGCAGCTCTATATCGAACAGGAGCATGACGAACGTCGCTGGGCGCTGGCAGCAGCTGCCGCCAAAAGAGTGATGGAGCTGAGCTATTCGGGCGCGCCTGTTTACAAGCTGCATACGGTGCAGTCCGACGAATCGACGCCCGCCTTGCCGACCA
This sequence comes from Bacteroidales bacterium, assembly GCA_031271175.1. Taxonomy (GTDB): domain Bacteria; phylum Bacteroidota; class Bacteroidia; order Bacteroidales; family UBA4181; genus JAIRLS01. The sequence continues at coordinate 6,552 of JAISWE010000035.1, forward strand.
ATGTCGCCGACTTAGACTATTACAATGATTTTCCGAACGGCGCGGCCGGCATTGATCACTACCGTTCCTACTCCGAAATGTTCACCGGCGAAGCGGTGGCAGCCACCAATCCGGAATATGTGTGGGGCCGGCAGTCCGCTGCTTTGGCCGCTCTGACGCGCATGTCGTTTCCCGTCACCGTTGGCGGATGGAACGGCCTGAGCGTAACGCAGAAAATAGTGGATGCCTACGAAATGAAAGACGGACATACGATTCAAAATTTTAGCTTCGATTATCCCTATTCCGAAGACGGGATGGTGCCGGGCAGTACGGTGCCGGGCTTTTCGGGATACCGTTTCACCACAGAGGGCGAAGTATTCAAAGGGTACCTCAACAGGGAAGTGCGTTTTTATGCTTCCATAGGTTTCAGCGAATGTTTCTGGCCCTGCGCCTCCGTTACGGGCGCCGACGCCAACCTGACCCCCAAATATTATGTGGATGCGGAAAATGGGAAAAGTAACACCCGCGATCCCATCAACTATCCGCCCACGGGTTATGTCATCAAGAAGAACATCCATCCGATGGATGCATGGCAGGGTACCAACTACCGCAGGATGAACAAGGCCTTCGGCATTATCCGCTACGCGGAAATCCTGCTGTCGTATGCCGAAGCGCTGAATAACCTGACTGCTTCCCATAATGTGGAGATAGACGGCGTTGTACGGGTTTTCGATCGCAATACGGATGAAATCAGGATGGCCATCAATCAGGTGCGCTACCGTGCAGGACTGCCCGGAGTGTCGGTCGCCGACCTGAACGACCCCGCACGCATACAAGAGATCATCGAAAAAGAACGCATGGTGGAGTTCCTGCATGAAAACAGACGATACTATGACGTTCGCCGTTGGGAAATCTATGAAGACGCCGAAAACGAACCGGTTACCGGCATGAACATGGACGCCGCCAAAGACGGCTTCTACACGCGGGTGATACCCAACACCTCCCGTATCGGAAGCCGCGTGGTACACCGGCGGTTGATGTTCCTGCCCATTCCCAAAAACGAATTAAGGCGCATACCCGACTTCGACCAAAACCCGGGATGGGAAGACTAAATAATTTATAATGGCTAATTAATAATTGAAAATAAAAGAATATGAACAATTTAATGAAAATATCTCTGGCGGCGATCTTCCTGTGCGGAATGTCATCCTGCAACCAGGACGCCGTCTTTGAAAAGGAACAGTACAAAAAAGTAGTGGCGCTGGTGAGCAGCGAGGATTACAATGTGTTTTCCGTGGTGCACGACCTGACCGGCGAAGAAACGGAAGGTTACATCACCGCCTCTGTCGGCGGGTCGAACCCTTCCTCAGAAGAAGTGACGCTTTCGCTGGTGCAGGACAATACGCTGGTGGACGTCTATAATGTAGGCAATTTCGACGTGGCAAAGGAGAAATACGCCCGGGTGCTGCCGGACGGCAAGTTCCGGATAGCCTCCTACCAGCTGGTCATTCCCGCAGGGGAGAAATCCGGAAGGTTGCCCATCCGAATCAATCCGGAAGGGCTGTCGCCCGATACCGTCTATTTTCTGCCTTTGCGCGTCAATTCCTTTACCGGCTACGAATTGAACCCCGACAAAACCGACGTGCTGTACAAGGTCTTCTTCAAAAACGATTATGCCTCTACGGCAAGCGCCACCACCTACAATATGCTGGCGCGGTACAGCAGGAACAGGGAGGCTTGGGTGGATATACCCGGTCTGGTGACGACACATCCCCTGAGTCGCAACAAAATCAGGCTGTTTGCCGGCGACATCACCTTCAGCGCGAATGTGCAGAAGATTGACGATGCTGCCATCACGGTGGAAGTGCTGGAAGACAACAGCGTGAAAATCGAGCCGTACAAAAATCTCGACGTCGTCCAACTGGACGGCGACCCCGACTACCCGAATACTTTCTCCCTGTATGACAACGGATTCAAAGTGTTCAAGCAGTTCATGCTGCATTACCGATATATGATAGGGCTGAATAGTTACGAATGGAAGCAGGAGTTGCGGAAGGAACTTACCTCGGATGAATTGTTGGAATATCATAAGCTTAAAAAATGAAAAATATGAAAACGAAGAATATATTATTGAAAATTACCTCTATCCTTGCGCTGGGTCTTTGTCTTGCAGGCTGCAAAGATACGGGCAACGAATCCATGTATTCGTTTGATCAGGCGCTGTATGTCAACAAGGCTACGCTGGCGATGTACAGGGGAGAGCAGGAGCAACTGCTGGTAAGCCCCGAAGAAACGGCAGGACAGGTGTCATGGACCAGCGATGACGAGGCGGTGGTTACCGTTGTCGGCGGGCTGGTGACTGCCGTCGAAACAGGCGCTACCGACATCATCGCCGTGCTGGGAACGGAACGCAGGGTCATACCGGTAAGCGTTACGACGCCGAAGCCGGACAAGGTAACGACGCACGACGGCGAAGGACGGCTTGCGCTGGATATCCATATCGCTAACGACAGGATTCAAAAGCTGAAAATCGTCAACCGTACCGCCGGAACGGAAACAGATGTGGAGATAGACTACCGGCAGGGCGTGTTCCGGAAACTCTATACCGGATTGTCCGAAGGTGAATATACCTTCATGGTGTACTCCTACGACCGGTTCGACCTTCTGTGCGATTCGACGGAAGCCAAAGCCGTTGTGGTGGGCAACACCTACACAGCTTCGCTTGTCAACAGACCCTTCAAGGCAGCCACCCAATGGGGCAACTGCTGCGGCATTGCATGGACCGACGCAACAGGAACCTTCATTGACCTGTACTACACCAACGAACAGGGAGAAACGGTGGAGAAACGTGTCAAGGCAGGCACGAACTACGGTATTGCCGATTTCAAACGGGGTTCCGTGCTGTCGTACCGTACCGTCTTCCTTCCCGGCGACGCTCCTTTGGACACTTTTTACATGCCTGTTGTACAGGTAGCCGTAACGGACAAAAGCTATACGCTTACCTCCGACGTTCCCTGTGAAATTTTTGCCAAAGACTTCGACTATGGCGGCGAAGGTATCGGATTTCACGACACGAATACCAGCAATACGGCACGGCCGTACAGGAGAGACCTGGGCGACGACGGAAGCGAAGCAGTCCGGCTGGACGACGCCACCCATCTGAACATCGGAAGCGCCGGCGCCTTCGACTGGTACGCCTATACGGTAGAAGTACGGGACGAAGGCAATTATCAGGTGGACGTGCAGTACGGCACTACCGGCACCGGCGGAATGTACAGTATCGAAATCGATCAGGCAAAAACGCCGCTTGATATTCTGCTCAACAAAGCCACCGGCGGATGGCAGGCTTATCAATGGAGCAATGCGCATGTTCCTGTCGAAAATCCGCCCGTGTTCCACCTGACGCCGGGCAAACACAGGATCAAATTCATCTCCGTGTCAGGTTTCAATTTCAAGAGTTTCAAACTTACCTGGCTAACGCCTAATCCTTAACGGAAAGGATAACAGGCACACCTGTATCAAAGGGCGGACAGCGATCCGCCCTTTTTTGTTTTCCATTTTCGACCTGGATGCAATTCATTAAATAACAATAATATAAAAATAAAACCGAATTTTAGCCTGTTGAATAGTGATGAATTAACTTTTTTTAATAGGCAAAAGCATTATTTTTGTACCCAATTTTTCGGACAAATAATTTTTTTGAAATAGAAGTATGAATGAAACAGTAAATATCAAAGAATTGAACGAACGCATCCAACAGGAAAGCGCATTTGTTGACCTTATCCACATTGAGATGGACAAGGTGATTGTAGGACAGAAGCATCTGGTCGAAAGCTTGCTGATCGGCCTGCTGGCCGACGGTCATATCCTTCTTGAAGGATTGCCCGGACTGGCGAAAACTTTGGCCATCAACACCCTCGCCACCACTATCGACGCAAAATTCAGTCGCATACAGTTCACGCCCGATCTGTTGCCCGCCGATTTGCTGGGAACGATGATTTACAGCCAGAAAAAAGAAGAATTTGCGGTAAAAAAAGGCCCCATCTTCGCCAATTTCATTCTGGCGGACGAAATCAACCGCTCGCCGGCAAAGGTGCAAAGCGCCTTGCTGGAAGCCATGCAGGAAAAACAAATTACCATCGGCGGACAGACTTATCCGCTCGATGCGCCTTTCCTCGTGCTTGCCACGCAAAATCCCATCGAACAGGAAGGCACCTACCCGCTGCCCGAAGCGCAAGTGGACCGGTTCATGCTCAAAGTGGTCATCGACTATCCCTCCAAAGAGGAGGAACGGCAGATCATCCGCGAAAACCTCGGACAGACTTTCCCTTCCGCCACCACCATACTGCAACCTGCCGACATCCTGAAAGCCCGCGAAACGGTGAAAGACGTCTATATGGATGAGAAAATCGAGCGGTACATCCTCGACCTGGTCTTTGCCACGCGATACCCCGAACAGTACCGGCTGGAAAAACTCAAACCGATGATCACCTACGGCGCCTCGCCGCGCGCAAGCATCAATCTGGCCAAAGCCGCGAAGACCTACGCCTTCATTAAGCGGCGCGGCTACGTCATTCCCGAAGACATCCGCGCTATCTGCCTCGACGTGTTGCGCCACCGCATAGGGCTGTCCTACGAAGCCGAAGCCGAAAACATGACCACCGTGGACATCGTTACCGACATCATGAATACCGTGGAAGTCCCATAGCGCATTGAAAGTCGAACATGAATGACGCTGAACGAAAATGCCGGGCAAATGAAAAATTTTGCAAATGTCGGATACTCTGTCTGTATGCGATGTTTTTCTGTGTGACCGCAGTTGACGGGCAGGAAAAAAGCAAAAACTTTTTGGGCGGACATATCGCAGCCGGATCCGGCAAGTGGCACAGCAGCAACAATGCTTTGTCGAGGAGCTACGAAGGTAAAACATATTTTCGCATAGGGATTGATTATGCGCGCCGGTCGGACAGGGTGGCGTTTGGTACGGGATTGTCCGTTACTTCCCAGTCGCTGGACGTTACGACAAACACCTATTTCGGAAGGGAGAACATCCGTGGAACTTTCGAGCATGCGTTTTTTATCTTTTCCATTCCTGCCCACATGAAGATGTATTTCTTTAAATATTTCTTTTTTGACGGAGGGTTTTTCTTTAACTATCACCCTCATTTTGGCTACGAATGGGGGGTGGGTCCCCTTGCGGGAGCAGGAGTAGAATATGTGAGTAAACAAAGCATATCCTTTGCACTGATGTTCCAGATGCAATGGAACCTCCTTTTTACAGAGGAGCTGGCGGAGAATCTGAACCAGAAAGGCGTCAGTTTCAGCATAGGACACCGATTTTAACGTTATAATAAAATGAAAACAAACGATACCCCTTTTGCGGGAAACAAACGGAAAATGGAAGCTACCGATCTGCTAAAGCGGGTACGGAAGATAGAAATCAAGACGCGCGGCCTGTCGCGGCATATCTTTGCGGGCGAGTACCACAGTGCGTTCAAGGGGCGCGGTATGGCGTTCAGCGAAGTGCGCGAATACCAGTACGGCGACGACATCCGCAACATCGACTGGAACGTCACCGCCCGCTTCGACCACCCCTACGTGAAAGTGTTCGAAGAGGAACGCGAACTCACCGTGATGTTGCTGGTGGACGTGAGCGGCTCGCGCGAGTTCGGCACCTCGCTGCGTTTCAAAAAGGCGCTCATGGCGGAACTTTCCGCCGTACTCGCCTTCTCGGCAACGCAAAACAACGACAAAGTAGGCGTCGTCCTTTTTTCCGACAAGGTGGAAAAGTTCATCCCGCCCAAAAAAGGAAGGCAACACATCCTGCGCGTCATCCGCGAACTGATCGAGTTCGAACCGGAACACACGCGCACCGACGTGTCGGCGGCATTACAGTACTTCACCAGCGCCATCAAGAAGCGGAGTACGGCATTCATCATCTCCGACTTTGCCAGCCCTCCCTTTGAACACGCCCTCACCATCGCTTCGCGCAAACACGATGTAGTGGCGCTACGCATCTACGACGTGCATGAAAAAGAAATGCCCGCCATCGGACTGGTACAGTTCCGCGACGCCGAAACAGGACAATGCTTCTGGGCCGACACCTCCAGTCCGGTAGTGCGCCGGCAATACCGCCAACACTGGGACAACATGCGGCGCACTATCGACGACACCTTCCGCCGTTGCGGTATCGACAATACTTTCATCCGCACCGACGAAGATTACGTAAAGCCGCTGATAAAACTATTCAAACAAAGATAAAAAAACAAGCAACAAGGCCATGGAGAGAGGAAGCAGGATTTAAAGATTGCTCCGGTGTAGTTTTATTTTTTTTAACCACTAAGTACACGAAGTAACACGAAGTTTCTTTGACAAACCTTTGTGGTCTTATTTTTTTAACCACTAAGTACACGAAGTTGCACGAAGTTCTTTTGTATTTACTTTGTGTGACTTTGTGT
>JAISWE010000051.1 GCA_031271175.1 Bacteroidales bacterium
AAAGACAACTATTGCACATATAAAGTTTGCATAAAATTTGATAGCGCAAACATACAACGAAAAATTCAATTTGCAAATGTTTAACTGTTAAAAATTCATAAAAAATGTTAATTCGCTGATAAAGAGATAGTTTGAGGGCGATTTTTTTCATTGGAAATGAAAAAAAGTGAATAGTGAATAACGAATAGTGCATAATGTAGGGCGCAAGCCTGTGTGGTTGCCCTGTCTCAGGATAGTCCTGACTTCGACAATACGACACCCTAAAAAATTTTGGTCAAACAACTGAGCAATTGATGCGAAACAAACAGGATATAACGATTGCTCCGGTGTAGTTTTATTTTTTAACCAGTAAGTACACGAAGTTTTTTTTAACCACAAAGTACACGAAGTTGCACGAAGTTCTTTTGTATTTACTTTGTGTAACTTTGTGCCCTTTGTGGTTTTATTTTTTTTAACCACGAAGTACACGAAGTTGCACGAAGTTTCTTTTGACAAACCTTTGTAGTTTTCTTTTGTATTTACTTTGTGTAACTTTGTGCCCTTTGTGGTTTTATTTGTATTTACTTTGTGTAACTTTGTGCCCTTTGTGGTTTTTCCCTTCCCTCTGTAAAAAAACTTTTTTTCATTGCATGCGTTTGGAAAACCGAGGAATAGTGAATAATGTAGGGCGCAACCCTGTGTGGTTGCCTTGTCTCAGGATAGTGAATAGTGAGTCCTAAACTATGGTTGCCTGCGTGAATGAAAGCTAAGGCTGTCCAGCATGATCCTGTCGCGCCGGAACCGTTCCATCTGCGTTTTTAAGTTGGTAATTTTGATGTATCTCAGTTTATCTTTCGCAAAGGCGAAATGGTAGAAATAGCCTGTTTCGGGCGACGAAAGGCTCAACAGGTCGGCGCTGTCGTAAAGCCAGTCGGAAAATTTCCAGAAAAATGCTTTTCGGGTCATGCCGACACAAATGCCGTTTGCCATGCTGACTTTGGAGGTATGGATCTCCGCCGATATCAATTCCAACGGCATTTGATACGCTTGTCGGAAAAGGAAGTCGGTACGTCCCTTAAAAAAGCGGTATGCCTCTGCCGGCTGCCCGTCCATCAGGTAATGTTCCTTGCGCAACGTTTTCCCACAGTAACGTTCGAAATTTTCGATCGTCAGGTCGAAACCGAAGGGCTGCGCGGCAAACTGTTCGCGCGTGCAGGCAACAGTTTTAGCGCGGATCAACTCATTCTTCGACACGCCAACGCAAGCAACCAGCACACAGCCGGCCATAACGGAAAAAATAACTTTCATCGCTTTCTGATTCGTAAAAAGGCAAATGTACACAATTAATTCGATTATTCGGGATAATTTTCATATTTTTGCGCCTTCAAAAGAAATATGTTGAGAAAAGGAATCTTGATATCAGTTGCCGTCCTGTCGGTCTGGTTGTTCGGACGGTGTGCCAAAATGCCCGGAAGCATTTCGGGAGGGCCGAAAGACGAAACGCCGCCGGTATTCTTGAGCAGTATTCCACCGCAGTACACCGTACATTTCGATCCCCATGCCAAACGGATAGAATTGATGTTCGACGAATTTCTGCAATTAAAAGACGCCAACAACCAGTTTGTCGCTTCGCCGCCGATGAAAAAAAAGCCGGAAATACTGCTGTACGGCAAAAAAATAAGGGTCAATCTTAAGGAACCGCTCATGTCCGACAGGACTTATACCTTTCACTTCGGGGAAGCGATCACCGACAACAACGAATCGAACAAAATCGTTGGTTTTCAGTACGTTTTTTCCACCGGGGATCACATTGATTCCCTTTCATATAGCGGAAGGATACTGGACGCTTTCGATCTTACGGCGCAAAAAAAAGACGACAAGCTGCCCCTTTGGGCGCTGCTTTACGATGACTTAAGCGATTCCGCCGTGTACAAGTCTATGCCGGCTTACGTTGCTCAGTCCGATCCCTACGGTTTTTTCACCTTTTCCCATATCCGTCCCGACACTTTCCGCATCTTTGCCCTGCGCGACGCCGGCGACAACCTGCTCTTCGACATGCCCACCGAACAGGTTGCCTTCGTCGACTCCCTCATCGTAGTGGACGAACGCTACTACCGCGATCCCGATATTCCCTTTCCCAATTCGCTGAACTTGCCGGATTCCATCAAGGAAAAAAACCCGGAACTGCCCCACAAGGACATTGTGCTGTACCGCTTTGGGGAATCCCCCACCAAACAGTACCGTACTTCCTACGAACGGCCGCAGGCCAATCTGCTGAAGTTCTCCTACACGCTCCCCGTCGATTCCCTGCCCATCAGCATCGTCGGAGACACCCTTCCCGCCGTTGCGTGGTTTATACCGGAGACCTCCGCCAACAACGACACGCTCTCCTTCTGGCTGACCGACACCATGCTGATCAACCGCAAAACGCTGCTGGTACAGATATGGTCGCCGCGCACCGACTCGACCGGCCAAGTGTCCCGTTTCTCAGACACGCTCAAAATGTCGTTCGAACCGCCGAAATCAGTGGACAAACGATCGCGCAAAGAACGGAGACAGGATGAAAAAGAGGGAAAAATCGTCCGTCCCCGCACACCGGTAGAAACAATGCTCATCACCGCCGGCGTAAAAGACATGATGGAACTGACCGACCGCATGCAACTCACTGCTTCCCAACCCATCATGGAAAACGATCCGTCGAAAATCATCCTCACCGAAAAAGTAGATACGCTGAACGTGCCTGTCCCGTTCACGCTGGTGCAGGATTCCACCAATATGCGCAAATGCTTTATCGACTGGAAACTGAAAGAGGATACCAAATACGTCATGAGCATCGATTCCATGGCATTCACCAGCATATACGGCGTTTTCAACGACTCAACCGGCATAGCGTTCACTTCCCGCAAGGAAGACTACTACAGCGCCATCGATATTACCTTCGACCGGATCACTTGCCCGCTGATAGTACAACTCCTGAAGGGCGACAAGGGAAATGTCGTGAAGGAAGTCCCGCTTCTCGACAAAAACACCATACGGATGGATTTCCTGAAACCGGACAAATACAAGCTAAAAGTCATCTACGACTGCAACGGCAACGGCAAATGGGACACCGGACACTACCTGGACAAACGCCAGCCGGAAAAAGTCGCCTATTACCACGAACCGGAAATCGAAACCAAATCAGGATGGACCATCGAAATCAAATGGACGCTGCCTTGACCCAACTTGGGGAAAAGAGGATGTGATAGCACCGACGGATGTATAAAGTGTTGTCCCTGCGGGACTTAGTCGTTGATGTGATTGACTATCCGTAAGCTAAAGCATACGGTTAATAAAGTGTTGTCCCTGCGGGACTTTGCGGATATGTGATTGATAATCCGTACACTGAAGTGTACGGTTAATAAAGTGAAGTCCCTGCGGGACTTGCGGGACTTGCGGGACTTGGTTGACGATGTGATTGATTATTTCCAGTACAGACGCAAAATTTTTGCGTCTGTACGAGATGCAAAATTTTGCGTCTCTACGAAATGAATATTTGCAATGACGATTCGTAGTTGAGATTATTATGCTGCGTTTTTCAATGTCTTATACAAGATGTCAATTAAGCGAAGGAAAAAGATTCGAATCCTTTTTCTCATACAAGTCTCTACAAATTTAGATATTGTGAGTTTTCGGGCAGACACTATTTATCAAATAATACGTCGTTTCCATTTTCATATTCATTTTTTCCATATATTTGCGACATAATAAGAAATGCAAAAAAATACGTCATAACAGATGAACAGAGCATATAAACATATTGCATATTCCACAAAAGTGCAGAAGCAGGTGAAAGAAAGGGTGTTTGCGTGCCTTGTCTGCGGTCTGGTGGTACTAAATAACTTTCGCATGAAATCACGTTTAAAAACAATTCTTTCCCTTTTACTGGTTGTTTTTACTTCCTGTAAGAAGGACATAAATAACAGCCGCCTCTCTTTTAGCGGTATTTATCCTCATCTGGCTTATTACAACGAGGAAGGCGAATGCGGAACAGGGGCCGTCGTACCTTGGGCGGACAGGCTTTGGGTTGTCACCTATGGCCCTCATCTTCCTGACGGATCGTCTGATAAACTTTATGCCGTCACTTCCCATCTGGAAATGACCGCCCGACCGGAGAGTACGGGAGGAACTCCTGCAAACCGGCTGATCCACAGGGAGAGCAATCAACTGTTCATCGGCCCCTATGTGATAGACGGTTCGGGGAACGTAAGAGTGATTCCTTATGAAACAGCTCCCGGAAGATATACAGGTGCAGCGAGACATTTGACAGACCCTGCAAATAAAGTTTATATCGCAACCATGGAGGAGGGTTTCTATGAGGTTGATGTGCATACGCTGGAAGTGAAAGAACTGTATAAAGACGGAAACAGGCGCCATTCCAATGAGGGCAAAGCAGGAGAAAAAGAAAGCAACCGGAAAGAAGTTGGCGTAAATACGCCTAAGGCCATGTTGCCGGGAGCGCACGGAAAAGGCCTGTACTCCGGACAGGGAGCCTTATATTATGCCAACAACGGCGAAGCAACCCGGGAAGCCTTACACCAATTTAATGTCGAGTCGGGCGCTTTATCCGAATGGGACGGGAACAGTTGGAGCCTTGTTCGCCGGAATCAGTTTACCGAAATTACCGGTCCGGGCGGTATTTACGGGAATACCCATCCCGATACGGATCCTCTTTGGGCTGTCGGATGGGATCATAAATCCGTTCTTCTGGCATTAAAGGATAACGGCGCATGGTCTTTCTTCCGTCTTCCGAAAGCATGCTATTCCTACGACGGAGCGCACGGCTGGAATACCGAATGGCCGCGCATCCGTAATATCGGAACAGAAGAAAAGCCGGATTACCTGATGACCATGCACGGTATGTTCTGGCGCTTTCCGGCAACTTTTTCATCTTCCAACACTGCCGGAATACGCCCGCGTTCGTCTTACCTGAAGGTAATCGGCGATTTTACCCGCTGGAATAACCAATTAGTGTTTGGGTGCGACGACAGCGCTCAAAAAGAGTTTTTGAATAAGCGTAAGGTAAAAGGCAATCTTCAAGGAGCCGGACAGTCTAATTCAAACCTTTGGTTCACGGATATAAATACACCTGACAACTTAGGAACAACTACTTCGTCCGGTTATGTCTGGTTGAACGAATCGGTAAAACCCAATCAGGCTTCGGAACCATTCTTATTTGCAGGATGGGAACATCGCGCCTGCTGGATTAAAAATGCGGGTAATCATCTTGTCACATTCATCCTGGAGGTCGATAAATCAGGCATCAACCGATGGGAAGCACTGCGTACGGTTCATCTCCCGGCTCAATCGTCCGTATTCGTAACCTTTAATGACAGCGAAAAGGGCGAATGGATCCGCGCAAGAGTAAATAAAACCGCAAAAGTCACCGTTGCCTTCAACTACAGCACAAAAGACAAAATACGGACGGACAATACCCTATTTAACGGACTGGCTTCCATCAGCGAAAATAAGGCTACAGGCGGTTTGCTTTACGCTCTGGGAAACAACCGCCGCGCTTTAGGGCTTCTGGCAAACAGCGCATCCGGCGAAACAGGTTATTACGAACTGGATCAGGACATGAATCTGGTTGCTAAAAACGATCGGGAAACAGCGGACTTTATCCGCAGCCGGTTTGCCATACCTCGGCAAACCGTTGAAATCGATTCCTCTTCCGTCCTTATCGTTGACGACAAAAATCGCCGATGGAGGCTGCCCCTTGGAAACAGACGGTACACGCACCCAACTTTAGAAGGGAAATTAAGGATATGCAGGGAGGCAGTTACTGAAAGAGACCTCTTCAACTGTCATGGCACATTCTACGAACTGCCTGCGGAAAATGCGGACGGCTTTGCCAAAATCCGTCCGGTATCGTCCCACAGCCTCAAAATAAATGATTATGCATCCTACAGAGGGCTGCTGATTCTAACCGGAATCACACCTGAAAAGGGAACCGGCAATCCCCATATCATCGTATCCGGCGATAAAAAAGCAAGTGTTTGGGCAGGAACAATTGACGACTTATGGAAATTGGGAAAACCTGCAGGAAAAGGAGGCCCCTGGAAAAACGCAAAAGTGGAGCAGGATGCTGTTTCCGACCCTTATCTGATCGGATTTTATGATAAAAAGACACTTGTATTGTCCCATCAATCCCAACAAGCTGTAACCTTCGCTGTCGAAGCGGATCCGACCGGCGACGGATGCTGGATGCAGTATGAAAAATTTACAGTTAAACCCCATGAAACGCTTACGCATAAATTTCCGGAAGCATTTCATGCCCGTTGGATACGTTTTTCGGTCGATAAGCCGGCTATCGTTACGGCCTGGCTGGAATATAACTAAATTTTCGTTTTTCATAAGCAGTAGCGATGGAGGCGATTTTTTTGATACTGGGCAGTAATCTGGGAGACAGGGAGACATTCCTGCAACAGGCTGTTGCGTTGCTGGACACGGTTCCCAGTCGCGTGTTAAGGACATCCTCCGTGTACGAGTCCGATCCCTGGGGATTTGGACATGCGACCGGCCGGTTTTTGAATCAGGCGGTGGAGTTGCGGTCGTCCCTTGCGCCTTTCGACCTGCTTCGCCGGATACAGGCCATTGAAGATATGCTGGGACGGGTGCGGACGCCGGGGGGATACGCAGCGCGCACCATCGATATCGACATTATCTTTTTCGGCGACAGGACGGTCTGTTCGGAAAAACTGGCGATTCCCCACTGCCGGATGGAGGAGCGGATGTTTGTGTTGCAGCCATTGTCGGAATTGATTCCCGGCTTCATTCATCCTGTCCTGCGTCTTACCGTCGGCGAGTTGAAGGAGAGGTGTACGGATGCGCTGCCGGTGAAGAAGTATGGTTGAACGCGGTTATTTCCGGCCTATGCCGAGACAGGTCAGTCCGTTTTCGGACAGTTCGTTTTTGTCATAGATGTTTCGTCCGTCGATGATCAGGGGATGTTTCAGCGTTTTTTTGATTACCGGCCAGCTGGGCATCCGGAAATCCGTCCATTCCGTAACCAGCATGATGGCGTCGGCGTCGATGGCGGCCTCATACTTGTCTTTGCAATAGACGACGGGCGCGGAGATCCGTTTTCCGGCTTCTTTCATCGCTACCGGGTCGTATGCCCTGATGTTTACGCCGGCAGCGGTCAGTTGTTCGACCAGTGTCAGCGAAGGGGCTTCCCGCATGTCGTCGGTTTCGGGTTTGAACGATAATCCCCACAAAGCGACCGTCCTGCCCTTCAAATCGCCCCGGTAATAGTCGTACAGTTTGCGGAACAGAATGCTTTTCTGGCGTTCGTTGACTTTTTCTGCGGCTTCTATCACATGCATCGTATAACCGTTGTCCCGTGCGGTTTTGATGAGCGCCTTCACGTCTTTGGGGAAACAGGAACCGCCATAGCCGCATCCTGCATACAGGAATTTTGAGCCGATACGGCTGTCTGTTCCTATTCCTTTTCGTATCATATTAATATCGGCGCCCATAATTTCGCAAAGGTTGGCCATCTCGTTCATGAAACTGATGCGTGTGGCCAGCATGGCATTGGCGGCGTACTTGGTCATTTCGGCGGAGGCTACGTCCATGAAAATGACGGGGAAATTGTTCAGCAGGAACGGATGATACAGCCGTCGCAGGATATTTTCCGCTTTCTCCGATTCCACCCCCAACACCACTCTTTCGGGATACATGAAATCGTGCACGGCCGCGCCTTCTTTCAGAAATTCCGGATTGGACGCCACATCAAATGCAAGACAGACGCCTCGCCGGTCTAATTCGCGCTGAACGGTTTCCCGTACTTTGAGCGCAGTCCCTACCGGCACTGTGCTCTTGGTGACGATCAGCAAGTATTGCTGCATGTTGGCGCCAATGGTAGCCGCCACTTCCAGCACGTATTTCAGGTCGGCGCTTCCGTCTTCTCCGGGGGGCGTCCCTACGGCAATAAACACCGCTTCCATCCCATTCAGACAGGCATTTAGATCGGTGTGAAATTGCAAGCGACCGGCCTGTATGTTTTTCAATACCAAATCATCCAATCCCGGCTCATATATGGGAATCTTTCCCTTGCTCAAATTCTCGATTTTCTGCCTGTCCACATCAATACATGTTACTTCCAGTCCTACTTCCGCAAAGCACGTACCGGTGACCAGCCCGACGTAACCTGTTCCTACAATGGCTATTTTCATTATTAATAAAAAGCGCAAATTTATATGAAAAAATCGAACTGTGCGCTACGTATGAAAGAAATATTGAACCCCGTTTCAAAAAATCATAGATACCGTCAATGCCTTCATTGATAATATCAGTTTGATAATTGCAAAGATGGTTGTTAAATTTGCAGAAAATTTAATAAAAATCTATATCATGAAAACACATAATATTCAGAACAATTTTGTTTCTTCGTGTGCGTTAATCTGTTTTTCGCTCACAGCTACGGGACATCCTCCCGTATTCAAACAACAGCCGTTGCCCTATGCGTACGACGCACTGGAACCGTACATTGATGCGCTGACCATGGAGATTCATTATTCGCGTCACCATGCCGCGTATGCCAAGAATTTTAACGAGTCCTTGCAGTCGCTGTCCGATGTTCCGGCCAAGGTGGAAGAAATCATGAAAAATATCTCCCACTATCCGGTTGCTGTCCGCAACAATGGCGGAGGATACTATAACCACAGTCTGTACTGGGAAATCATGGCGCCCAAAGGCGGCGGAGAGCCTTCCGGGAAAGTGGCGGAAGCCATACGGCGCGATTTCGGGTCGTTCGATGCTTTTAAGGATGCTTTTTCGAAAGCCGCATCTGCCCGTTTTGGCTCGGGATGGGCATGGCTGGTATCCGACAAGGGCAAACTGGCGGTTTGCTCCACCCCCAACCAGGACAATCCGCTGATGGACATTGCCGAGGTAAAAGGAGCGCCCATCCTGTGCATTGATGTGTGGGAACATGCCTATTATCTGAAATATCAGAACAAGCGGCCGGACTATATCCAGGCCTTCTGGAATGTGATCCACTGGAAAAAGGTCAATGAACTGTACGAAAAAAGTTTGTAGCTCTTCTTAATGACGACCGTTTGGTCGCCGTTTGGCGACCGGCGCACCCGTCACAACACAGAAACAGGAAACAGGCGCTGTCTTATGACATCAGAGAGTGGACGCAATATTTTCGACCGGCAGATATGAAAAGTGATTTGCAGGAGATAGATGAATGGATGCGTCGCAGGCTGCGGACGTGTACAAGGAAACTGTGGAAACGGATGTCGTTTTACCGTTCGTATGTCTGCTCTGTTTATCAGACCAGTATCACATCAATTCCTCTTTCCTGAAATGCATGCACGAAATTCAGGGGAGTATTCTTGTCGGTAATGATCGTATGAACCTGACTGATGTCGCATATCCGCCCGAATCCTTTTTTGCCGAATTTTGACGAATCGGCCAGCACAATCACCTTTTGGGAGGCTCTTATCATTGCCTGATTAAGATGCGCTTCCGCGATGTTGCTTGTCGTAAGTCCGAAATCGAGGTCAAGGCCGTCGATGCCGAGAAACAGTTTGCTACAGGCCAAATTGTTCAGGAAATTCTCGGCATCGGGACCGATAACGGATGCCGAACTTTTTCGCATGGCGCCTCCCAGTTGAATGACTTCGATGTTGTGCTTGTAGCACAGGTTGATGGAAATTTTCAGCGAGGAGGTGATTATCGTGAGTGGTATGTCGGTGTTGATTTTATTGGCAAACGCCAATACCGTTGTTCCGGAAGCAACGATAATTCTGTCGTCCGGATTTAATAGCCGAATGGCAGCTTCTGCTATCCGAAGCTTTTCCTCCACTTTCACTTTTTCTTTCTCATCGATGTGACGTTCGTTGGTAAGCGAACTGTACAGGCTGACGCCTCCGTGGCTGTGGAAAAGCAAGCGTTTTTCCTCCAGGTATTTAATGTCTTTCCGGAGCGTAACAGTCGAAACGCTGAATAGTTTACTCAAGTCGGAAATCTTGATGTAACCTTCCTTTTCCAGTTCATTAAGAATGGCTTTGTGTCTATGAATCAAATTACTCATGATTTTTTTTGCATCTATTAATATTTGTGACTATGATTATTGGTTATTTTTCTCTTTTGGTGACATAGCTAACCGCCTTTACCAGCATGGCGGAGGCTTCATTTTGGGGAAGCGTATCCAGCATCGCAATCGCTTTTTTCCCCAAGTCGTCCATCACGGCATAACAATGATCCACCCCTTTGTATTCGGCAATCAGATGAGTGATCAACTGCATTTTTTCTGCAAAAGGCTTTTCACTGTTGACTGTTTCGATAATCCGTTTCCGTTCCCTTGGTAAAGATTGCTCAAGGACATAAATCAGGGGAAGCGTATATTTTTTTTCCTTAAGGTCATTACCGGCCGCTTTTCCGGTGATACCCGCCGTCCGGTAGTCCAGCAAATCGTCCTTTATTTGAAAAATCATTCCCAGATAAATCCCGAATTGTCGCATCCGGGCAATCTGTTCGGGTGTGGCGCCGGACGATTGTGCGCCCGCTTCCACACATGCGGCTATCAATGCGGCGGTCTTTTTCCGGATGATTTCGAAATATTCGTCGCGGGTGATGTTTTGTTTGCGTGAATGTTCCAACTGCAATAATTCTCCTTCACACATTTCCTTCACTGCGACCGCAACGATGTGAAGCAAGTCAAACGCCTGATTGTTTACCGAGAGGATCAGTCCCTGTGCCAGCAGATAATCGCCGAACAGGACTGCCGTCTTGGAGTTCCACAATGCATGGATGGAGAAAAAACCGCGGCGCTCGTTGGCTTCGTCCACCACGTCATCATGCACCAGCGAAGTGATATGCAACAATTCTATCAAAGCGGCTGCCGTATGGGTCTTTTCCCCTATTTCGCCAAACATTTTCGCCGCCAGCATGACCAGCGTAGGACGGAGCTGTTTCCCCTTCGTTTTCAGGATGTAACAAGTAATCAGATTGAGCAAAAAGACATCGCTTTTTAGCATGTAACGAAAACGTTGATTGAACATTTTCAGTTCATCAATCACCGGTTGGCTGATTGGTTCTATCGTTGACGACATATTAACTTTATCCTGATATTTTTTAGACGGCTCAAAGTTAAGCATTTTTATTGGGTTTCGAGCAATTTTAAGTGGAATTTGCTTTTTATGGTCACCGAAAAGTGTGAAATAATGGATTTTAGCATATCCGGTATATGGCAAGCGGATATGAACTTATGCCGGTAATTCGAATGTCGGCCGGCAAACGGCCTGTCGCGAAAAAACGTGAAAAACAACCGGCGAAACGGCACGACCCTATTTGGACGGCGCTCCATAGCGTCTCAAACTTTTTCGCGTGCCTGTTGGGTAATGTCATCTATTTCATTTATATTTGCAAGTTGAAAGAATCATCTTTATAAAGTTCATTAAAACTGTAATAGTTTGATAGAAAGTATTATACGAGGTATCCTCGAAAAGAAAGGGCATGAGATCGTTTGCATAGATTTATCCCGGGTGGAAAATGCCGCTTGTCATTTTTTTGTGATTTGTCATGGCGAATCGAACACGCAGGTGGGTGCTATTGCCGAATCTGTTGAAAGAGAAACCGCCGGAAATTTAAACATACGTCCCTTTGCAGTAGAGGGAATGGGCAATGCCGAATGGGTGTTGCTGGACTATGGCAATGCAGTGGTTCATATTTTTCAAAAGCCTTTTAGATCGCATTACAAGTTGGAAGAACTTTGGGCTAACGGTAGCGTCACACATATTAACGAATTAGATTTCGCAAGTAAACATGAACGATTCACCTCAGAACAATAACCCCTTGCCGGGCGGAAACAATCGTCCGAATGATCCTCCCAAGCGTCCGAAAATCGCTATTTATTGGTTGTATATTGCGCTGTTTGCGATATTTATCGGCATGCAATTTTTTCATTTCGGCGGGAAGAAAACCCCCATCAATTGGACTACGCTTAAAAAAGAGATGCTTCAAGCGGGGGATGTGGAGAAAATAATGGTTGTCAATCAAAAAGAAGCCGACATTTACATTCATCAGGACAAAATCAAGCTCCCCAAATACCGCAAATATTTCAAAGAAAACGAAGAACCATCTGCGCCTCAATTCAGTATGAACATCGGCTCGTTGGAAACTTTTGCAAAACAGTTGGAAGATGCCCAGGCCGATATTCCCGAAGAGATGCGCATCTATCCGGAGTATGAGGAAAAAAAGGACTTTTTCGGCGACATGCTGAGTTGGCTGTTGCCGCTGATACTGATTCTGGTGATCTGGATGTTTGTCTTTCGCAGAATGGCGGGCGGCGGCGGTGGTGTAGGCGGTATATTCAACGTAGGAAAATCGCGGGCACAAATCTTCGACAAGGAAAAAATTTCGGTAAAAATCGATTTTAAGGATGTTGCCGGGCTGGAAGAAGCGAAAGTGGAAGTGAAAGAAATAGTCGATTTTCTTAAGAATCCCAAAAAATATACCAATTTGGGGGGTAAAATTCCCAAAGGAGCGTTATTGGTGGGTCCTCCGGGAACGGGGAAAACGCTCCTTGCCAAGGCCGTTGCCGGCGAAGCCAATGTGCCGTTCTTTTCGCTGTCGGGTTCCGATTTTGTCGAAATGTTCGTTGGCGTAGGGGCGTCGCGGGTGCGCGACCTGTTCAAGCAAGCCAAGGAAAAAGCGCCCTGTATCATTTTTATTGACGAAATCGACGCGATAGGCCGTGCACGAGGCAAAAACCCCAATTTCGGAGCCAATGACGAACGCGAAAACACCCTCAACCAATTGCTTACCGAGATGGACGGTTTCGGCACCAACGTCGGTATCATCATTCTGGCAGCCACCAACCGCGCGGATATTCTTGATAAAGCACTGCTGCGCGCCGGACGCTTCGACCGCCAGATTCACGTGGAACTGCCCGACCTGAACGAACGAAAGGAAATTTTTCAGGTACACCTCCGCCCGCTGAAATTGGATGCCGGTCTGGATACCGAATTTCTGTCCAAGCAAACCCCCGGATTTTCAGGCGCCGACATTGCTAACGTATGCAACGAGGCAGCGCTGATTGCAGCCCGTAAAAACAAACATACGGTCGAAAAACAGGATTTTCTGGATGCCGTCGATCGAATTGTGGGCGGGCTGGAACGAAAAAACAAAATCATCACTTCTCAGGAAAAACGCACCATCGCTTACCACGAAGCCGGACACGCCACAGTGAGTTGGATGCTCGAACATGCCTCCCCTCTGCTGAAGGTAACCATCATCCCGCGCGGACGGGCGTTGGGAGCTGCCTGGTACCAACCGGAAGAACGCCAAATCACCACAGTAGAGCAACTGTTCGATGAAATGTGCGCCACGCTGGGAGGACGGGCATCGGAAGATATCACCTTCCACACCATTTCAACCGGTGCGCTGAACGACCTCGAACGTGTCACCAAACAGGCATACGCGATGGTGAGTTACTACGGAATGGGGCAACAGTTGGGCAACATGAGTTTCTACGATTCTTCGGGGCAGTCGGAATACGCTTTCACCAAACCCTATAGCGACAAAACCTCGGAAGCCATCGACAAGGAAGCGTTTGACCTCGTCAACCGAGCCTATCAAAGGGCTAAAGACATCCTTGTCAAATACGAAGACGGGTTAAAACAATTGGCCGAACTCCTGCTGGAAAAAGAAGTCATCTTTGGGGAAGACCTCGAAAAAATCTTCGGTGAACGACCGTTTAAAAAAGAAACGGAAAAAAAAGAACCGGACGATCAAAACAGTCATGTGAACTTAATACGGACAAATGGAAAAATGGAAATGTATTTACTCTACTAATCAACGGTATCGCGCGGAAATAGTAAAGGCGTTGCTCGCCGAAGAAGACATTGAAGCCGTCATTTTGGATAAAAAAGATTCTTCTTATACTGTTTTCGGCGAAATAGAATTATTCGTGCAGCCGGAAAACGAAAACCTTGCCGTTGAACTGATAAAAGGCGCCAACATTGAGTAACCTTGTACAACGGGCGCTGTCGGGAGCCATATTTATCCTGGTTGTTATCGGGGCTATTTTGTTGCATCCCTACTTTTTTGCCGGAGTTTTTACGCTTTTCACGGCATGGGCGTTGCTGGAGTTTTATCATATCTGCGGAAACGGCCGGATGCGTCTTGAAAAACCAGCCGGAACCGCAATCGGCGCATTTCTGTTTCTGGGAAGTTTCCTTTTCCGGCAAGGCCTGGCAGATACAAAAATATTCCTTTGGCTGATTCCGGTGACAGTAGCCCTTTTCATCCGGCAACTTTACCAAAAACACGATTCGCCGTTCAGAGGAATCGTCTGTACGCTGGCCGGCCTCGTATATATCGCCGTTCCTTTTGCACTGCTGACCGGACTGGCTTTTCCGAACAGCGCAGACAACGCCTATACGCCCGACATCCTTGTCGGATTCTTTGTCCTGTTGTGGACAAACGATACTTTCGCTTATCTGGCAGGCATTTGTTTCGGGAAACATCGCCTATTCGAACGTATTTCCCCCAAAAAATCCTGGGAAGGATTTTTCGGAGGCTTGTTATTCACGCTCGCCGCATCGCTGCCTGTCGCTCATTTTTTACCCGTATTGGCGTATTACCACTGGATTGCCGTTGCCGCCATCGTTGTAGTGTTCGGCGTTTACGGCGACCTGATGGAATCGCTGCTGAAACGCTGCTTGAACATCAAGGATTCCGGACATTTCCTTCCCGGACACGGCGGCATCCTCGACCGTTTCGATGCCGTACTGTTGGCGGCGCCAATGGTATATTTCTATTTGCAAATATTCGTCTGTTAGCGGGCGTCGGTTGAAATGCTTATCCCGAAGCCGGGTTTTACTGTTGTCAGATGGATTCCAGAAACCTGATCAGCGCATCGCGGTCTTCTTTCGGCATGTTGCGGAATTTTTCCTTGCTTACTTTCGCTTCTCCGCCGTGCCAGAGGATGGCTTCCTCGTAG
>JAISWE010000098.1 GCA_031271175.1 Bacteroidales bacterium
AACCAGTTTATCACGAAACAAATATCCAACTCCTCCATCGGCAATTATTCCTCTGTAATGGCTCATGCCATCCCGTTGAACAATGCTTTCTCCGGGTAGATTGAAATCGGAATCATTGAGAATTTTTCTTTTGAAACTAATCATTTTCCGATTAAACAGAAAAGCCTGTAACCATCCGAATCCCAAACCGGTGATAATAATCACCGTATTACTCCATGTGGATATGCCTAAAGAAGCCTCTATGCCCGAATATTTGAATATAAAACAGACAATAATCCAAACAGTACAGCCGCATGAAAAAAATAGAAACCGGTATTTATTTTTGCGTTTCATTTTACAAAATATTTAACGTCGCAAATATACGACATAAAAACGCATTTTGCAAGTATTTTTGAAAAAAATGAAAAAAAATAAGACTGTTCATACGAGCTTATGCGAAACTGAACGCTGACAAGCAATATCCGGAGCGCTCAACATCCGCGACCGGCCAACTCGTGGTATGCGGATTCGGAACATGACATACGGGACGGCAGGAATTTTTAAAAAATGGCAGCATGACCTTGACCGGTAGGGGAGAATGGGCAATATATTTGATGCGTTCGTGCGAAAGTGAAAAAAATCACGTATCTTTGCCACCTTCAACTTGGAATGTATCTTTTTATTTTTAATTTGGTTTATAATAAATTATATCATCTATCATCATGAAAGAGATTGAGGAATTGATAGTCATATCACAGTTTTACGGAAAGAACAGTGATTTTGTGATTGCCGGCGGCGGGAACACCTCCTTCAAAACCGACAGTTTGCTGTGGGTGAAAGCAAGCGGCACTACGTTGGGCGAAATCACCGAAAACGGATTTGCCGTGCTTGATCGCGAAAAACTGAAGATCATAGCCGGCAAAAAGTACAGCGACAACTCCGACCAGCGCGAACAGGAAGTGAAAACCGACCTTTTCCGCGCCGCCACGGAGCCAGAGAAACAGTTGCGCCCATCGGTCGAAACCTCGTTGCACGACCTCATCCGCTACCGTTTTGTCGTTCACACCCATCCCACCGTCGTCAATGCGCTGCTCTGCTCGCGAAACGCGGAAAACAAGATGAAAGAACTGCTGGGCGATAGCGCAATGTACATTCCCTACACCGACCCCGGCTACGTGCTGTTCAAAAAAGTGGAAAGCGAACTGCTCAAATACCGCGACACACACCATGCAGAGCCACATCTCATCCTGTTGCAAAACCACGGCATCTTCGTGTCGGCAGACAGCGTCGACGAAATCAAGCAGATTTACGACGAAGTAACCGCTAAAATCTCCGCACATCTCGCCCCGCTCACCATCGACCCGCTTCCCGCGGACGACAGGGCGGCCGCCATCCTGCCCGCCATCCGCATGTTGCTCTCCACAGGCAACACAGGGAAAATCGTCACCCTGCGCAACAACACCCTGATCGCCTCCTTCTACGAAAACGAACAGGCTTTTGCAGGCGCTTCGGCGCCTTTTACGCCCGACATCATCGTTTATTGCAAGGCACGCCCCCTCTACGTGGAAAACACCCGAACCGCTGCCGCCGCTATTGAAGAGTTTTCTCGAAAACTCGAACAGTACCGCAAGACATACGGCTATGATCCCAAGATGATCCTGCTCAAAGACATTGGGTTGGCAGGCGTGGAAGACAACTTCAAATCGGCAGGCATCGCCTTGGATGTGTTTGAAGACCTGCTGAAAATCAGCCGCTACACGCACGCCTTCGGCGGGCCGAAATTCCTCAATGCACGGGAAATCGCTTTCATCGACAATTGGGAAGTGGAAAACTACCGTCGCGCCGTGTCGAAAGGACAAAGTGCGAACCACGCGACGGAAAACAAAATCGTCATAGTAACGGGCGGCGCACAAGGTTTCGGCGGCGGCATCGCCGAACAGTTGATGGCGCAAAACGCGCACGTCGTCATTGCCGACCTCAACGAAACCGTCGGCCAACAAATGGCAGACAGACTGAACGCTACAGCAAAGAAAAATCGCGCCCTCTTCGTAAAAACCGACGTGTCCGACGCTGCTTCCGTGCAACGCCTGATAACGACAACAGTCCAGCAGTTCGGCGGGCTGGATGCGTTCATCAGCAATGCAGGCATCCTGCGTGCCGGCGGGCTGGACGAAATGACGCCCGAAACGTTTGAACTGATGACCAAAGTGAACTATACCGGCTATTTCATTTGCGCCAAATACGCTTCGGAAGTACTCAAACTGCAAGCAAAATACAAAAAAGGCTATTTTACGGACATCATCCAGATCAACTCCAAGTCGGGACTGAAAGGCAGCAACAAAAACTTTGCCTACGCCGGCGGAAAATTCGGCGGCATAGGGCTTACACAGTCTTTTGCCATGGAACTGATGCCTTTCGGGATAAAAGTCAATTCCATCTGTCCGGGCAACTTTTTCGACGGACCGCTATGGAGCGATCCCGAAAAAGGACTTTTTGTGCAGTACCTCCGTGCAGGAAAAGTGCCCGGCGCCAAAACCGTCGCCGACGTGAAGAATTTCTACGAATCGCAGGTACCCGCCAAACGCGGATGCACCGTGGAAGACGTGATGAAAGCAATACGCTACATCATTGAGCAGGAATATGAAACAGGACAAGCCGTTCCCGTCACCGGAGGACAGAATATGCTGAACTGATACCGATACGGACAACGGTTCCATTTCGAATAGAGGGGAAAAATCCGTACTTTTGTGCTGTTATTATAATCAAAACCCTGATGACACAAAAAAACATAAGAATAGGAAATGCATTAATATCCAACGGATTGCCGCTTGTTTACATCGGCGGTCCTTGCATTATAGAAAACGAAGAAGGATACCTGTCCACGGTTCGGATGCTGAAACAGCTTGTTGAAAGCGAAGGACGGCAATTTATTTTGAAAGCCTCGTTCGACAAAGCCAACCGCAGTTCCATTGATGCATTTCGCGGTCCCGGCCTTAAGGAAGGCCTTCGTATCCTTGCGCTGGCAAAAGAGGAACTGAACGTTCCCGCGCTGGTAGATGTACATGAGCCGGTTCAGGCGGAAGTTTGCGCCGCAGTAGCCGACATACTGCAAATACCCGCTTTCCTTTGCCGCCAAACCGACCTTGTAATTGCCTGCGCCCGTACCGGAAAAGCGGTAAACGTGAAAAAAGGGCAGTTTCTCGCCCCGCAAAGCATGGAAAATATCGTGCAGAAGATTCTTTCGACGGGCAATGACAACATATTACTCACCGAGCGCGGCAGTTGCTTTGGCTACGGCGACCTGGTGGTGGACATGCGTTCGTTGCATATCATGAAGCAATCGGGCTATCCGGTGATTTTCGACGCTACTCATTCCGTTCAGAAGCCCGGAGCGCTTGGTCATGCCACCGGCGGCGACAGACGACTCGCTCCGGTACTGGCACGCGCCGCCACCGCCATAGGGATTGCAGGTATTTTCTACGAAGCGCATCCATCCCCCGATCAGGCGCTTTCCGACGGCCCCAACTCTCTTACCTACGGCGGCGTGAAGGAACTCGTCCGGCAAACGGCGGCTATCGATGAAACCCTTAAAAACACATGCAAATGACCGCAACCGAAATCAAGCATATCGCCGCAGACGTGATCCGCCTCGAATCGCAATCGCTGGCAGCCTGTTTCTCCACCGTTGATGATGCTTTTGTAAAAGCGGTGGAAACCATTGCCGCCGGCAAGGGACGCGTGATCGTAACAGGCATCGGCAAGAGCGGCATCATAGGCAAAAAGATTGCCGCCACACTGGCCTCCACGGGAACCCCGTCCATGTTTCTCCATGCTACGGAAGCCCTCCACGGCGACCTTGGAATGGTAACCCCCGGCGACATTGTGCTGGCTCTCTCTTATTCAGGCCAAAGCGACGAGCTTAACGGGATTTTGCCCATGTTGCGCCGCCGCAACAATGTCATCATCGGTATGAGCAGCCACCGGCAATCCAAACTTGCGCAAATGTCCACCATCCACATCACTTTGCCGCATGTGCAGGAAGCCTGTCCTCTCCATCTGGCGCCTACCTCAAGCACAACAGCGATGCTGGGCGTCGGCGATGCCTTGGCCGTGTGCCTGATGAGAATCAAGCGCTTCGCAGAAAAAGACTATGCCTTGTTCCATCCGGGAGGCATGTTGGGCAAAATGCTCACCTGTAGCGTGGCCGACATCATGCAGAGCGGAGATCATAATCCCATTGTACCGCTCAATGTTACGGTAAAAGACGCCCTGCTGGTGATGACAAAAACCAGAGCCGGAGCGGCCATCATAGTGAACGACGACAGCACGCTCGCCGGCTTCTTCACCGATGGCGACCTTCGCCGATGCCTGCAAAAAGACGATGGCCTGCTGCAACGGAACATCGCCGAAGTAATGACGCGGCAGCCTGCCACTCTTCCCGTCAGCATGAAAGCGGTAGATGCGGCTAAAATCTTCTGTCAAAAAAAGATCGACAATGCGCCGGTCATCGACGACGCCGGCAAAGTGGCTGGTATTGTGGACGAGGGTGATTTGCTCCCTTTTGTCGTCACCGGCGCAACGGAATGAACGGAAAGCTTCCGCTGTTGTTTCCGCTTCGTTCCCAGTCCCTGTAATACTGCAACAGTTCTTTGGCGGTGGCGGGGATATGGCCTGTATGAAGCCGTCTTAGCAAATCGCTTGCCGCACGGTCGGGAGATTGTTTTTCAAAATGATGAATGCAACTATAGTTCAGGTATTTGATAACATGCAGTCCTCCGAACCATGCCCGGAACTGTTTTTGAAAGCTTTCTTCCGAGGCGCTGTTCCGTTGAATGGCAGCAATATGGCGGGAATAATCAATATGATGAAGATAGTTGCGCATCGGTTCCGGCAATGAAGCGCAGCGCTGTGCTATTTCTTGTGTATCGGCCTGGTAAAGGGAAGGTGCAAGATTGAAAAAGGCTTTCAAGCCGTCGAAAGCGGCAGCCGGATAAGTGACAAGCGCCGTCGCTCCTTCCTTCATCCAGCGGCGCAAACCTGCCCCCGTGCCGAAAGGGACGCGGTCGGACATTCTTGGCGAGGGAATCACCCGCGTATGGTTGATTTCCGCATAATTTCCCAAAGGAATGATTTTATGCAGAAAATGAAAGTCTTCTCCGGCTTTTCGCCTGTTCATCCCGCCCTGTTTCACATAAACCGACGCTCGAACGGCAAAAGCCGATCCGACGGTGTGGAAAGCATGTTGAAACCCCGCATATCGCATGGCTTCGTTGAGATAGCGAAGATGCAGTTCGTACAGGATGATCCCCTCGTAAAGACGGCACGGAAATTCGTCGCCGGCTGTAGGATGTTCGAAATATACGGATGCACCGTTTATTTCCGGATGCGAAAAACAGTCCTCAAGTGCGGTCAGATAATTTGCATCGCACAGGGCATCGGCATCGAATCCGACTATTGTGCCATTGCCGGCATCGAAAAGATTGAAACGGTAAACGGCTTCGTCCATACCCATTTTCCGGGCATACCCCACGCCGCTGTCTTTGAGCGGCACATCGGGAAGGTAAACGGCATGCCAGCGCAGTTGCGAACTGTCATGTTCCTTCGCCCACCGGCGCATCTCATGCAGGCTTTGCTCGTTTTGCCTGCGGTTTTCCTGCGGCGCATTTTCCGGATGATTGATTACAACAATGATTTCCGTGTAACATGACGGTTTTTTGCAGTCGTAGAGCGCCTGTAACGACCGCAGCAAGCCGGGTTCGCTATAACATGGAATCACCACAATCATCTCCGGACGCTTTGGCGGAGGTTCCGGCAAACGGGGAGAAATCCGGTGACGGGAAATATATTCGTCGGCAAACGGCATAAACGTTTACGGTGTTTTTCACCGGCGTGCTGTGCTGCGCTACCCTCAACTTCAGTCGAGGGTAAGCACAAGTAGCACATCCGGCATTAACACAGCGCAACCATTTGAATGGCATCCCTCTCGAAAAAAGGGCTTTTGTAAACCGGAGAAACAGCCTTAAATCCGATCTCCTTCAAAGTTTATCGCTGCTAACGTAGCGCCTCCAAGATTTGTCGGCGCTTTCAGCGTAATCGTGAGATATGCGCCGTATCCGCCTTTGGTATTTGGTTTGAAATTACCACTAATCTCAGCAGGCA
>JAISWE010000005.1 GCA_031271175.1 Bacteroidales bacterium
ACACTTTATTAACCGTATGCTTTAGCTTACGGACGAGCAATCACATCAGCGACTAAGTCCCGCAGGGACGACACATCAGGAGTATCTGTTTCTACCAACATTATGTCCCTTCAGGACATGAAATCGAACCGTTACATGCTATTTATTTCGCGTGCCTTAACACGATCCGGCACAAATTACCGCAAAAACGAAAGTCAGAAACAATTGTCCTTGCAGAAGAGAGAGCTTCATTATTCATTTGATTTTCCATCCTTTGGATTGACGTTTGCAACTCTCGTGAATTTGCAATACCTTTGAAGCGATTTTACCAACGAAGATTAAAATGAATCTGATCATTGCAGGAAAAGAATTTCAGTCCCGACTGTTTCTCGGAACAGGAAAATTCGGTTCGAACGGGCTTATGTCCGCAGCTATTGATGCGTCGCATACGCAGATGGTGACTGTTGCCATGAAAAGGCTGGATATGAATAACCGGCACGACGACATGCTTGAGCACATTCGGAGACCGGGGATTCAGCTTTTACCGAATACTTCCGGAGTACGCAACGCCAAAGAAGCCGTTTTTGCCGCTCAATTGGCTCGCGACGCCTTTGAAACCCACTGGCTGAAGCTGGAAATTCATCCCGACCCGCGTTACCTCTTGCCCGATCCCATCGAGACACTGAGAGCAACCGAAGAATTGGCCAAATGCAATTTTGTTGTTCTTCCTTACATACAGGCAGATCCGGTTTTGTGCAAGCGCCTGGAGGAGGTCGGCGCCGCTACCGTCATGCCGCTCGGCGCGCCGATAGGCAGCAACAAAGGCTTGCGAACACGCGACTTGCTGGAAATCATCATTGAGCAGAGCCGCATCCCCGTAGTAGTAGATGCCGGCATCGGAGCGCCGTCGCACGCTGCTGAGGCGATGGAACTGGGCGCCGACGCCGTGCTGGTGAATACCGCTATTGCCGTTGCCGGAGACCCCGTCGCTATGGCGAACGCTTTCCGGATGGCGGTAGAAAGCGGACGTATGGCCTTCGAGGCGCGGTTACCAAGCCCGCTGAATATCGCGGAAGCCAGTAGCCCGCTGACATCATTTTTAAAAGATTAAAAATAAAATGTCATCCATATATGGATAAAATCACTATTTTGTGAACAACGGGCGATAAAACTACCGCATTGACCGTGCTTGCCGTTTACGATTTTTTACCGGGCAGCAGTGACGGGATTCAAAATTTGTTTATCTTTCCTCTGTAAAAAAAAATTTTCATTGCGTGCACTTGGAAACCCAATTTTTTCATCTAATTTTGCTCCCTGTTTTATCAAAGACAATATATTGTATGAAACCGCAAATAGAAGAAAGTTGGCTGGAAGTGCTGGCCGATCAGTTTGAGCAACCTTATTTTGCAGCGCTGAAGTCGTTTTTAATGGAGGAGAAACAGCGATATACCGTTTATCCGCCCGGCGCCCTGATTTTTAATGCCTTTGCACATACCCCGTTCCGGCAGGTGAAGGCGGTGATACTGGGACAGGATCCCTACCACGGCAAAGGGCAGGCGCACGGGCTGAGTTTTTCTGTTCCCGACGGAGTGTCGCCTCCCCCTTCGCTGGAGAATATTTTTAAGGAAATACAAAACGATTTGGGCATTCCGCCCTCTTCATCAGGGAATCTGGAGCAATGGGCGGATCAGGGAGTGTTCCTGCTCAATGCCACCCTGACGGTACGGGCTACTACTGCCGGATCGCACCAGAACAAGGGTTGGGAACCGTTTACCGATAAGGTAATAGAGCTATTGTCCACACAGCGGCAACATCTGGTATTCATGCTATGGGGCAATTATGCAAGGGCAAAGAAAAAATTGATCGATACCCAGAAACATCTCGTTCTCGAAGCGCCCCATCCTTCTCCCTTTTCCGCATACAACGGTTTTTTCGGATGCAGGCATTTTTCCAAAGCCAATGAATATCTTCAACAGCACGGGATGACGCCTGTCAACTGGGCTATCTCCGGGAAATGACAAAATCGGAATGAACGGTTATCCGATTTTGTCGATAAAATTTTTCAATATCAAGGCGCCGAGGTCTCCGCTTTTTTCGGGATGGAACTGCAAGGCGTAGAAATTATCCCGTCTGAGCGCCGCCGAGAAAGGATAAGGATAATCGGACGTGGCGATGGTGTGTGAACCCGTGGCGGCATAATAGCTGTGTACGAAATATACGTAAGGATTGGAGGGTAAGTTATCGAACAGCTGCGACTGCATGTTTTGAAGGCTGTTCCAACCCATGTGCGGTACTTTGATGCCGTCCGAAGGGCGAAAACGCACTACTTCTTCGTCAAAAATATTCAAGCAGGGGGTATTTCCTTCTTCCGAACAGCGGCACATCAGCTGTAACCCGATGCAAATGCCCAGCACGGGCTGTCTCAATTCGGGTATCAGCTTGTCCAGGCCATGTTCGCACAAGTATTGCATCGTGGTGGAAGCTTCGCCCACACCGGGAAAAATGACTTTGTCGGCGGATTTTATTTTTTGATGGTCGTCGGTGATTTCGGCGCGTATGCCCAGCCGTCGCAATGCATAATCGACAGAAAAAATGTTGCCGGCGTTATATTTGATGATGACAAGATTCATTTTTGCAAAAAAAATAAGGATTCAACCATTCCATTTTCCGATGATTTTCCCGTCGGACATTTCGTACCGGATGTCGGACATTTCTGCCAGACGGACATCGTGGGTAACAATCACAAACGTCTGCCGGAAAGTGTCGCGCAGGGTGAAAAAAAGCGAGTGCAGTTCCTGTTTGTTTTTCGAATCCAGGTTTCCGGAGGGTTCGTCGGCAAAAATCACTTTGGGGTCATTGATGAGCGCTCTTGCCACTGAAACGCGCTGCTGCTCGCCTCCCGACAGTTCGTCGGGCTTGTGCGACATGCGATCGGCCAAACCGAGAAACGACAACAGTTCGCCGGCTTTCGCTTCGGCTTTTGCTTTCGGCAGACGGCGGATATAGGCCGGGATACAGACATTTTCAAGGGCAGTAAATTCGGGAAGCAGGTGATGAAACTGGAAAACAAAGCCGATATGCTGGTTGCGGAACTGCGACAATTCTTTTTCGCTCAGCCGGCTGACCTCTTTTCCGTCAATGAATACCTTTCCTGATGTGGGACGGCTTAGCGTTCCCAAAATCTGTAACAGCGTGGTCTTTCCGGCTCCGCTTGCTCCTGCGATGGAGGCGATTTTTCCTTCAGGTATCCGAATATCAATTCCTTTAAGCACCTGTAGATGCCCGAATGTTTTGGTGATTTGTTCTCCGCTGATCATTCTTTCTCCGGTTGAACGGGTTCGGTATTTTCGCCTGTTTGATTTTCTTTTTCAGCAGCGGCGTATTCGCTTTCCTGTGTGTTGTTGTAATCTCTGTTGACATAGTAATAGTCATCGTTGTAGGGATTCTTGTACTCTTCTGCAACTGCCGCCGCCGTTTCGTTAACCGTATCCTCCACAGGCGCAGCAATTTCCCTTTCCACTGTACCGGAAATGTCGTCCCTGACGGATTTAATCTCGTCCATCACGCCGGACGAACTGTTATTCAGCTCTCGCTTGATATCATCGGTAGCCTTGCGAAATTCCCTGACCCCTTTACCCATCATGCGGGCAAATTCAGGGATTTTATTCGCCCCGAAAAACAAAAGTATCGCCAGTAAAACGATAAAAATTTCCCCTCCACTGATCATAATGCCAAAATTTTGATGCGAAGATACAAAAAGATTTTCATTTTGCTAACGGAAATAATTATGGCCGAATCATATTATCTTATAAAGCGATGGTTTACAAACTGCTATGAATTGAAAACAGATCGTCGGCCGTTCCATATCTCCCACGCTTTTTCTGCTTGCAGGCGAAGCATTTTTTCGCCGTTGCATGTGGCACACCCCTGTTTCTTTCCCATTTGAAGGAACGGGGTCAGGGGCGGATTGTACACAAGGTCGAAGAGCAAATGATGTCCGGTCAAATGACGGTAAGGAATGTCGGGAAAGGTGTCCCCGCGGGGATACATTCCCAGAGGAGTAGTATTGACAATGAGGAGATGCCGGCGGATGTCTTCGGCGTCAAGGGTTGCATAGGTCTTATAGACGTCCGTTGAAGCGTGGCGTGAAACGAAATGCGGTTCGATGTTCATCTTCCGCAATACCCACGCTACAGCCTTCGATGCGCCTCCAGTACCCAATATCAGCGCTTTTTCGGGGTATTCCTGTTCGGCGGCATAACATTCCTCCAATGAACGGCGAAATCCGAATACATCCGTATTATAACCGCAAAGAGAAAGTTTTCCGCTGCCGGAAAATATCCGTACTGTATTGACAGCGCCTATTTCGAGTGAATGATCTTCTATCTCATCCAAAAAGGGGATGATTTGCTCCTTGTAGGGAATGGTCACATTAAAACCGTCCAAATCAGCGTTTTCCCGTAAAAGTTCTTGCAGTTTCCCAATGTTGTCAATGGGAAAGTTCAGATAGGAATGAGGCAATCCTTCTTTGGCAAACTTTTCGGAAAAATAGCGCTGTGAAAAGGAGTGTGACAGAGGATATCCGATTAAACCGTATTTCATTTCGATATTTATGAACTGCAAAAATAGCAATTCTGTGAAAAAAATGTAATTTTGAGCGATTTTTTAATGACATGTCATGCAGGAAAAGTTGCAGGTATTGGATGAGATACGGCTGAATTTCAGTCCGGGTTCGCTTTTTGTTATGAACATCATTTTGGCGTTTGTGATGTTCGGCATTGCCTTGCGCATGAATTTTTCCGATTTTAAGGCTGTAATCCGACACCCCGGAAGTATCATTGCAGGCATCTGTTCGCAACTGCTTTTGTTGCCTCTTGTTACCTTTTTGCTTTGCCTGTTGTTGAAGCCCATGCTTTCCCCGTCGGTGGCCATGGGATTGATATTGGTGGCGGCTTGTCCGGGCGGTAACATCTCCAATTTCATCACCACAATTGCCAAAGGAAACATTTCGCTGTCGGTCGGCATGTCTGCTTTTTCCACGCTGGTGTGCGTGATCATGACGCCGCTGAATTTTTCCTTTTGGGGAAATCTTTATTCCAGCGCTTCGAAACTGGTGATACCCATTACGATTGATTTTTGGGAAATGGCGCAAACCGTACTGGTGTTGCTGGGTATTCCCATCGTAATGGGAATATTGTTTGCACGCCGTTTTCCCAAGATCACGGAAAAAATCACCACTCCCATGAGTTTTTTCTCCATCATTGCATTTATCGGCTTTGTAGCCGCTGCCTTGATGACCAATTTCGGCTATTTCATGCGATTCATTCATCTGACAGGTTTTCTGGTGATTGTGCACAATGCGCTGGCTTTGCTGGTCGGTTACTGCGTCGGGCGTACGGCACGACTTCCGAACAGGGACATACGCGCGGTAACCATCGAAACCGGTATTCAAAATTCGGGCTTGGGCTTAGTGCTGATTTTCAATCCTCACCTGTTTAACGGCTTGGGAGGCATGGCTTTTGTTGCGGCATGGTGGGGTATCTGGCACATCATTTCCGGGATGGGACTTGCCTTCTGGTGGAGCCGAAGATAATCCATTTATTCATTCACCCTCATGACGCACATTCTTTTAGTCGTTTTTTCCATCACATTGATTTATATTGGCATTGCCAACCGGCTTTTCACCTACATCAATATTCTGATAGTGCAGGGAGTAGTCATTTTCGGGATAGCCTGTTTACAATTACAGGATATGAGCTGGAGCAACCTGCTGTTCGTATTGCTCGAAACCCTTATTTTCAAGACATTGGTGATACCGCTATTCATGAAAAATATTATTAGAAAAAACAAAATTACGCGTGAAGCCGAACCTTTTGTTCCTCATTTCGTATCATTGTCTGTGATTACCCTGCTGCTGGTAGGGACATATCTGGGAGCCAGCACTATCCGAATGGAACACTTGGATGTGGTCTTTTTTGTGGTGGCGGTTTCAACCGTATTTTCAGGGCTTTTCATTATCATTACCCGCAAAAAGCTCATCACCCACGTGATGGGTTATCTGGTCATGGAGAACGGCATTTTCATCCTCTCACTGGCGGTAGGCAACGAAATGCCGATGATGGTCAACAGCGGCATCCTGCTGGACATCTTTGTCAGCATTCTGGTGTTGGGGATTTTCGTCAACAAAATCGGCGACGTATTCAAAGCTTCGGATGTGGAAAAACTGAATCAGTTAAAGGATTGAAAGCCAAAAATAAACCTGCCGCATCTTTTCGGGATGCGGCAGGTTGGTGGATAAGTCCATAACAGGATCAGCCGATTTCAATCTGTCTTGCGACCTGTTCCTTTTCTTCCTTCGCTACTTTGGGCAACGCGATGACCAGCACACCGTCTTCCATTTTCGCCGCGATCTTGTCCTTGTCCACATTGTCCGGGAAAATCAGACTCTGGCAAAAACTGCTGCGCACAAATCCGCGACGAAGATACTTCTGACCGCTGTCTTCCGTCTGTGATTCCTTTTCCACAGAGATCATCAGATGATTGTCATCGTGAATATCTATGCGGAAATCCTTTTTCGTCAGCCCGGGAGCTGCTATTTCCACCTTGAAATCCTTTTCGGTTTCAATGATATTCACTGCCGGCGAAGTGCTATTCTGCCTTTCTATCCACTCGTTGCCGAAAAAATCATTGAAAATGCCCGGCAACCAATTTGTCCTTCTTATCGGTAACATAATATAATCCTCCATTATTTTAATTTGACATTTATTTATCTAACATATTTATCTAACACTTTCCTTTTCTCAAAACCGATGCCAAGTGGATAAAAATGCAAGAAGCATGACATTATGTCATATATCATCTCAATGGAATGACATAATGTCGCATATTGACGAAAAATAAATTCGCTTTGGCAGTT
This sequence comes from Bacteroidales bacterium, assembly GCA_031271175.1. Taxonomy (GTDB): domain Bacteria; phylum Bacteroidota; class Bacteroidia; order Bacteroidales; family UBA4181; genus JAIRLS01. Next base: position 6,896 of record JAISWE010000005.1, read on the forward strand.
TACAAAAGATTATGTTACTTTGTAACCGGTTTAATTAATATTCGTACGATGTTTCAACCTGTTCAAATCACAGACGGTGTTTATTATGTAGGCGTCAACGACAGGCGCAAGTTATTGTTTGAAAATCAGTTTCCCGTTCCATACGGTGTATCCTACAATGCCTATCTCATCTGCGACGAGAAAGTGGCGCTGGTAGATACGGTAGATGTCGGTTTTTCCGACCTGTTCCTGCAAAAAATCGAATCCGTCATCGGCAACAGGGAAATAGACTATTTAATCATCAATCACATGGAGCCGGATCATTCCGGGTCTATCCGACGCATCAGGGAACGCTATCCCCGCATCCGGATCGTCGCCAATGCAAAGACCTTCGATATGCTTGACGGATATTTCGGCATTACCGACCACCTTCACGAAGTAAAAGACAGCTCCATGCTGGAGCTGGGACGTCACCGGCTGCGCTTTGCCCTTACGCCTATGGTTCACTGGCCTGAAACCATGATGACCTTCGACCTGACGGATCAAATCCTCTTTTCAGGCGACGCTTTCGGCACTTTCGGAGCGCTCAACGGAGCGCTTATTGACGAAACACTGGATATAACGCCTTTCTGGAACGAAATGAGGCGCTATTATGCCTGTATCGTGGGAAAGTACGGCGTACCCGTCCAAAATGCAATGGCCAAACTGAAAGATATGGAAATACAATATATTTGTACTACCCACGGGCCTGTGTGGCATGGGCACATCCGGCACACTTTGCAGCTTTACGATCGCTGGAGCCGGTATGAAGCAGCCCCCGGCGCAGTGATAGCCTACGGTTCCATGTACGGAAATACGGAACAAATGGCCGAAGCAATTGCTGAAGGCGTGGTACGGGGCGGTATAAAAGAAATTGTCATGTACGACACTTCCCACACCGATTCATCCTATATCCTGAGCGATATTTTCCAATATTCCGGATTTATCGTGGGTAGTCCTACCTACATGGGCGGCATCTTGCCTCAAGTGGAATCGCTCCTCCATAAAATAGAGGTGAGAGGAGTAAAAAACCGCACATGCGCCGTGTTCGGCTCTTTTACCTGGGCGGGAATGGCCATCAAAAAAATCATGCCGGCAATGGAAGCCATGAAATGGGAAATCATCGGCTCCGTAGAAGAAAAACAAGCCCTGAAACAGGGAACATACGGAGACTGCATCGCACTTGGAAAAGCGCTGGCAGAAAAAATCATTTCTCAGGGAACAGTCATTGAAAATACGACCCTCCTTCCGTAAACATTTTTTTTCATCCGCACATTCTTGGAAATCGCAGGATTTTCATGTAATTTTGCGCTCCAAATCAATATCAAACGTGTATGATTTTACCGATTTACGTGTATGGATGGCCTTTGTTGCGTAGAAAGAGCGAGGATATCACGCCCGATTATCCCAATTTGCAACAATTGGTGGCCGATATGTTTGAAACCATGTACAATGCCGACGGTGTTGGATTAGCAGCTCCCCAAATCGGATTGTCCATACGGCTGATCGTCATAGACGGTACGGCGATGGCAAAAGACGACCATCCGGAAGATTTATTGAACGGGTTTAAGAAAACCCTTGTTAATCCTGTAATTAAGGCACGGGGAGGAGATGCATGGGCGGACAATGAGGGCTGTCTTAGCCTTCCGAAAGTGCGTGAAATGGTCAAACGTCCCCAATGGATTGATATTGACTATTTCGACGAATATTTTCAACCCCATTCCGAACACTATGACGGCGTTCCCGCACGTATCATACAACATGAATACGACCACCTCGAAGGCTCGCTGTTTATCGATAAAATATCGCCGTTGCGCCGCAAATTGATTGCCGGCAAATTGACCGCTATCAGCAAAGGGAAAGTGGAAAGCAATTATAAAATTAAAATTTTTAAAAAATAATATCGGCAAAAGAAGGAACATTCGTTTTTTTACTATCTTTGCACCCTCAAATGGTGAGGTGGGTGAGTGGCTTAAACCAACAGTTTGCTAAACTGTCGTACGGGCAACCGTACCGGGGGTTCGAATCCCCCCATCACCGCAAGAAACGGCATACATCAAGAGGTTCGCTTTGTCATTTTATTCGATTTCAGTGGAACAGAAAAATACTATCATCATTAAGGGGGCGAGAGTTAATAATTTGAAAAACATTGATCTTTCCATTCCCCGCGATCAGTTCATTGTCTTCACCGGCGTAAGCGGTTCGGGAAAGTCCTCGTTGGCGTATGACACTATTTACGCCGAGGGGCAGCGACGCTATGTGGAGAGCTTGTCGTCCTATGCACGGCAGTTTTTGGGACGCATCCAGAAACCAGAGGTGGATTTCATACGGGGCATACCGCCTGCCATTGCTGTCGAGCAGAAGGTGAACAACCGTAACCCGCGTTCCACTGTAGGCACTTCCACCGAGATCTACGATTACCTCAAGTTGCTTTTTGCGCGTATCGGCGTCACCTTTTCGCCTTTTTCGGGCGAAGTGGTGAAAAAGGATACCGTTACCGACATTGTGGATTATTTGCTGTCGTTGCCGGAAGGCGCCGCCGCCTTGATCATGTATCCTTTCGACGAGCGCCACAAAACCGGTTTTGCGGCTTTCCGCGACGTGCTTGCGGCACAGGGAAGCAGCAGGATAGAAGTCAACGGAGAGGTACAGCGGCTGGATGAAATGCCTGCCAATGTGCAATTTAAACCTTCGGACGAAGTATATCTGATCGTGGACAGGGTGCGCATCGCCCACGACGACGATTCTCCGGCGCGATATGCCGATTCCGTGCAAACGACATTCAACGAGGGCGACGGACGGTGCGCCATCCGTGTCATGTCGCCTCATGCAACGTTTAAACTCTTTTCCGGACGTTTCGAACGCGACGGCTTCCTCTTCGAAGAACCTAACGAACACCTTTTCAGTTTCAACAGTCCCTACGGCGCTTGTCCCAACTGCGAAGGCTACGGAAAAGTCATCGGGATAGACGAAGACCTGGTGGTGCCGGACAAAAGCCTGTCCGTCTTTCAGGATGCCGTGGCCTGCTGGCGCGGAGAAAGCATGAGCCTGTGGAAGAACAAACTGATTTACGCGGCAGATAAGCTGGATTTCCCCATTCACAAACCATATAGCGAACTGTCGCAAAAACAGTTGGACATCCTGTGGCACGGCGCGCGCGGCTTTAAGGGTATCGACGGTTTTTTTGCCTATTTGGAAGAAAACAGGTACAAGATACAGTACCGCGTGATGACTGCCCGCTTCAGCGGAAAAACCGTCTGTCCGGAATGTAAAGGCGGACGGCTGAAAAAAGAATCCTCCTATGTGAAAGTGGCAGGGAAGACCCTCAACGAACTGATGCTGCTTCCGGTAAACGAACTGTACGAATGGTTTCACACGATCCCACTGACGGAGCATGAACAGCAAACGGCGCAACGCCTTCTCACCGAGATCAAACACCGGCTGGATTATCTGATACGGACGGGGCTGGGCTACCTTACCCTGAACCGGTCGTCGTCCGAGGTGTCCGGCGGAGAGGCGCAACGCATCAACCTTGCCTCCGCGCTGGGCAGTTGTCTGACAGGCTCTCTCTACATCCTCGACGAGCCAAGCATCGGCTTGCATCCGCGCGACACCGAGCAGCTGATCGGGGTGCTGAAAGGTTTGCAGGAATTGGGCAACACGGTGATAGTGGTGGAACACGACGAGGAAATGATCCGCGCAGCCGACCGCATCGTAGATATCGGACCGCTGGCAGGACAACTGGGGGGAGAAATCATGTTTGAAGGCACTTGCAGCGAATTGGAAAAGTCCGACAAAGGCCTGACGGCAGCATATCTCACCGGACGGGAACAAATTCCCCTCCCCGAATGTCGCCGCAGTTGGAACCATTATGTGCAAATAGAAGGAGTGCGTGCCAACAACCTGAAGAACATCACGGTGAAGTTTCCGCTGAATGTGTTCTGCGTAGTAACCGGCGTCAGCGGATCGGGCAAGTCCACGCTGGTGCATGACGTCCTCTACCGAGCGCTCAGCCGCAAGATAGGAGAAACGAGCGAACGTGCCGGGACTTTCGACAAGCTTACCGGCGATATCCACCAGCTCCACCGCGTCGAATTTGTCGATCAGCATCCCATCGGAAAATCTTCCCGATCCAATCCCGTCACCTACAGCAAAGCATACGACGAAATACGCAGGGTTTTTGCCGAACAGCAACTTGCACGGCAGAACAACCTGACACCAGGCCACTTCTCTTTCAATGTCTCCGGCGGACGATGCGATGAATGTCTGGGCGAAGGCTTCATCACGATAGAGATGCAGTTTATGGCAGACGTGAAACTGCTGTGCGACGCTTGCCACGGGAAAAGGTTTAAGGAAGAAGTGCTGGAAGTAACTTGCGAAGGAAAAAACATCTATGACGTATTGGAACTAACTGTTGATGAAGCCATCGCTTTTTTCGGCAGCATGAAGCCCGCCGACGGGAAAAAAATTGTAGAACGCCTCCAACCTCTGTCCGACGTCGGAATGGGATACGTCAAACTGGGGCAGTCTTCCAGCACGTTGAGCGGAGGAGAAAACCAGCGCCTCAAGCTGGCCTCTTTCATCGAACAGGAAACCGGCGCCCATCCCACGCTTTTCATCTTCGATGAACCCACCACGGGACTGCACTTCCACGACATACGCAAACTGCTGAACGCCTTTTACCTGCTTATCGAAAAAGGACACAGCATTTTGGTCATCGAACACAATCCAAGCATCATTCGTTGCGCCGACTGGGTCATCGACCTCGGGCCGGAAGCCGGCAAAAACGGAGGTACCGTCGTTTGCCAGGGAACACCGGAAACCATCGCCGCCTGCAAGCAGTCGCACACAGGAAAATACATAAGTAAATATTCATAATTAGGTTATATCAAAATTTAGCCTTCACATATTGCTGCTTAATTTTGATTACTTACTTAAGAATTAAGAATTAAGAATTAAGAATTAAGAATTAAGAATTAAGAATTAAGAATTTATTTACGCAAAGAGAAAATTTATTTATTGTTCCGGCAAAGCGTTGCCTTATGCTATCCCGATAGGGATTATCGCTCGGTAGAAAACGCCGACGTCCCCTCTCCGGCATCCCGTAGAGATGCCGACCATCACCGGCATATTTTCTTTTCTACCGAGCGATTCATTCCTACGGAATGAGCAGGCTTCCTCTCATGAAGAATTACGAATTTATCTACGCAAAGAGAAAATTTATCTACGCAAAGAGAAAATTTATTTACGCAAAGAGTAAATTTATTTACGCAAAGAGTAAATTTATTTACGCAAAGAGTAAATTTATTTACGCAAAGAGTAAATTTATTTACGCAAAGAATAAATTTTGTTCCGCACGTGTGCAATTGCCCTTCCCTGCAACCCGCCACATTTCAGCCCTTGCCGCGGCAGAAACCTAAAAACCGCTGACAGGGCATTCCACATTTTTAATGCTTAATGCTTAATTAGTTGTTCATTGTTAATTGTTAATTGTTAATTGTTCATAATTAGTTTATATCCAATATTTAGCCTTTCTTTGTATTCTGTTACACTAAATACGATATGCAATGGGAAAGATAAAGCAATTGGCATTGCCAGCGATCCAACGCCAGCAACTCGAAAAGGGCTATCGCATGGCTTGCCCACTGTTCGGATGCGTTGCCGTGCGGTTCTCCTCAAAGTCGCCGGACTGTCGTCCGTGAAAGCAGGCGAGCAAACGGAGATGAGTTTGCTATTCGTGAAGATTGATAACAATGAACAAAAAAAATCAGTATCTTTCCTCTGTAAAAAAAACTTTTTTTCATTTCACGCGCTTGGAAAACTGAAGTTTTTCATCTAATTTTGCAAAAAAATGAATATGGAAAAGCGACTTAGAAAATTGCCGACCGGCATACAAACATTTGAAAAAATAATTGACGACGGGTGTATTTATGTAGATAAAACCCGGATGTTAATTAATTTAATTGAAACAGGAAATGTATATTTCC
>JAISWE010000044.1 GCA_031271175.1 Bacteroidales bacterium
ACTCAATTAAAGGGATGATGGCAACTAAGGTAACGAATATCCAACAAAGTTATGCCAAATCAAATACCTTTTCATCCCCTTTGGTGAGCGAGAGCGATCATGTCTGTTTCATATTTTAATTCAATAAAATCTAAATATGGACCCAAAAATACATCTTTTTTACTGCATTTTACATGGCTTGGAATTATTATTGTATCAAGATAGGTAATCGTCTGGTCAGCCACCCGCACCTGGTCAATGACCACAAGTTTATTACAGCACGAACAGAAGCCGCACTTGACACTTATGTAAAATCCGTATTAAGCGGCGACAATCCGCAGGAAGCCGGGGAACAGGCAAATAAAGTCCTGTTTGAAGGCTTGTGTTTTTCCAAATACGATACGGTAAAAAATATCTTCTGGAATGAATTTTCGAGGGAAATTCCCGAAGACGAGGCCGACACATGGGCAATGCTCCTGCTTCCCGAATGTAAAAGCATTTTTGCCAAATATTTGCTATCCGACGATTTTGCTTACGAGCCGGAATACGCTTTACTCTACACGGAATTAACCGGCGCTATTGCCCTTTATCTCGAAAGCCATGAGTTACAATAAGAAGGCGCACCTGAAAACCAACATGGAGGCTATCCGCATCGCCTTCACATTAGACAGAGAAAAGCGCAGGGCAACCAATGCGGAACGTGAAGTATTGCAACAGTACAGCGGCTTTGGCGGAATAAAATGTATCCTTAATCCGGCAGAAAAGGAATCGGACAAAGGCTACTGGACAAAAACCGATAGGGAGTTATTCCCTTTGGTTATGGACTTGCACCGGCTCATCCGGGAAAATTCCTGCGACGAACAGGAGTACAAACGCTATTTCAACAGTCTGAAAAGTTCTGTTCTGACTGCCTTTTACACGCCACCGGAAGTTATAAAATCGCTTTCCGAAACATTGAAGGAAAACGGTATAATGCCCGTTCGTTTCCTTGAACCTTCGGCGGGAAACGGTGCATTTGTTGATGCTTTCCGGGAAACATTCCCGCAAAACAAAATCGTCTGTTTTGAAAAAGATTTACTTACGGGCAAAATCCTTTCGCATCTTCATCCCGATGACAAAGTACATATACGGGGTTTTGAAGAAATCGAAAACCGGCCGGACAATCAATTTGACATCGTTGCAAGCAACATCCCCTTTGGCGATACCGCCGTGTTTGATATATCATTTTCCAAAAGCAATGATGCTGTTAAGCGACAGGCAACCCGCATCGTTCACAATTATTTTTTCCTCAAGGGCGTGGAAACGCTTCGCGAGGGTGGTTTACTGGCTTTTATTACCTCGCAGGGCGTAATGAGCAGCCCGCAGAACGAGCCGGTGCGCGAGTGGCTGATGAACAATACCAGCCTTGTTTCGGCAGTCCGTTTGCCCAACAATCTGATGACAGACAACGCCGGAACGGAAGTGGGCAGCGACCTCGTTATCCTGCAAAAAAACAGTAACAAAGAGGGATTAACTCCCGACGAACAGGCATTTATCAAAACCCGCACCCTGTCCAACGGTATCCATATCAATAATTATTTTCAGGATTTCAACCGCGTGGTACACACCCAATCCAGCGTCGATAAAGACTTGTACGGCAAGCCGGGGATGGTATTTATCCACGAGGGCGGGGTTCAGGCAATGGCAAGTGATTTGAAGACAATGCTTTCTGTCGATTTTTCAAAAAATCTGAATAAAAAACTGTACGAAGACAATGGCCTTCAAATACACCACAGTTACCGGCCATCCGGACAGGACTGGTCGGAAATGGGCGCGATGATAGAACAGGCAGAGCGGGAACAGTAGGAACGCGGAGTACATATCTATCCGCAGCCGGAGGATTTTAAAGAGAATTTGGAAGAAAACATGCCGGCACAGGAAACAAGAAAAAGTACAGCCATGCTTGACTGGGAAGAAAATTCGCTTGGTTTTGACGACCTCTTTTCCATTGAGGATTTTGTTGATGTAAAAATTAACAATAAACAACCGGACGTATCCTTCGAAGATATGGAAGAAATAGATGCAGCGGTCGAAGCCGTCAGGAAGGGAAAATGGGACGAATTTGTCGCCGCGCGTCCCTACATGAACGGAAACGCCATAAAGCCGGAAGAAAAACCGCAGGTACAACCGGAAATAAAACCACAACCAGCCAGCCCCGCATCTCCTGTCGAACGACAGCCCGTTATGTCGCTGTATGACCTTTTCGGTTTCTCCGAAGAAGAACGCAATCAGTCGAATACAGGGAAACTAAAAAAGAAGAAAAACGTGTCGAAACAGGGAAACCCGCGGCAACTCAACCTCTTTTCACAGTCGCAGGTAGAAACCGTTAAGAACAGTACAAACAACACGGGTACGAACCATGCACGGGCAAACTTCATGCCTGCCTATCCCGTATTTGACGCACGGAAAGAAGAAATGGAAAAACAACTACGGGAACTGGAAAAACCAAGCCCTTATTCCGGTATCTTACAGCAACATCACAAACAAGGCTCGTTAGTCGCGGAACAGAACGGGCAAATCGGTTTTCTCAAAGAACGTTACCACGACGATGCCGTCTTCAAATCACTGGAATTAAATCCTTTGCAGGAACAAAAGGCAAAACTGTATATTGAGATTCGCGACGCTTACCATTCGTTATATAACTATGAAGCAAAAGAACTGAAAGAAAACGCGGACTTGCGGCAATCGCTCAACCTGCATTACGATACGTTTGTAAAACGTTACGGCAACCTGAACGATAAGAATAGTCTTGACCTTATCAAAATGGATGCCGGCGGGCAGGAAATACTCCTGACTTCATCAATGCGTCACCCAACTCAGGAATCCGGATTTTCGAGTTCAAATAGTGGCTTGATAGTATGATGTTTCCCGGTCAGAAAAAGAGTTTTTGTGTACACTATCCCATT
>JAISWE010000079.1 GCA_031271175.1 Bacteroidales bacterium
AGCGGATATTCTATCAGGTTTAGCCTGCGTACGGCGCCGTTGCCGAGCATCGGCATGTTGACTGTCGCCGTCGTTGCTTTTCCTTCCGTTTCAAATAATCTGACAATCAGTTCATCGCCATTTTCCGACTGTTTCATGCCCGAAAGGGCGACATTGCCGGGAGCGACGGCTACGAAAGAGGCCTCTTCCGGCCGTGTCGCGTTGCGCCCGCCAAGCGACAGTGAGAGCGGTTCGGCGGCATAAACAGGCACATTGAAATCTTCGCCTTCAGCCCATACCTCGCTTGTCAGATTACCTTTGTGCGGATAGAGTGCGTACCGGATGACGAATTTTCCGATATTGGGATAAACGTCGGGATTGCCTGCCGAGCGCATCAGTGTGAGGCGCAGGTCGCCGTCTTTATACGAATGGCCGTATTTTGATGTATTCAACAGCGCCATTCCCGTGGTTCCGTCGCTCACATCCACCCATTTCTGGGCGGGGACTTCCTGCCCGTCATTCAATTCGCGGCCATGCTCGGCGCTGCCGTCTGGTTCGCTGAGAGAACGGGGTTGGGTTCTGTCGGCCGCATAAAAAGGCGTATGGCACATAAATTGCGGATTTTGCAGGGAAAGAGGGAACAGGGCGCGAAGCATCGGCGCATCGGTCGAATCGCTGCCTGTTTCGAGCCAGTGCGTTTCCATGTCGTACTCGATGCGCGGATGCGAACGGTAAACGTATGTCCGTATGATGAAACGCGACCTGCCCCACGTCTTGACCGCCTCGATGCAGGCGCGTACGGGGCCGTTCTCGACCATGCGGACGCTTTTTACACCGGTCACAAATTCCTCTTTTTGAATCTTGTTGAGCCACCACGATTTCATCTCGCCGTGTTTGTCTTCGAGAGAAATCTTCAGTTTGTTCAACTCTTCGCCGTCGCGGACGTATTCCTTGCCGGTACGTTTGTCGAACAGGCCGGTGATTCCCCCGGTCTGCATATTGAAGCGGACTTTGTAGAAGTCGGTTTCGAATGTGCTGCCGTCGAACGGAATAGCGTCGTTATACTCGCCTGTTTTATTAACGTCCACGTAAAATACCCGGTACCCGCCTGCGGGTAAATCGTCCACAACAAAGCGCACTTTCGATTCCCAGAGCGGGGGCGTCTTTTTCGACCAGACAATCTGTGCAGGATATGTTTTCCCTTTGCCGTCGCGCACAAGCGCCGTGGCAACGTTGCCTTGCCCCTTATCCACGGGACGAATGTTTTTCCCGCTGTAGAAGTCCGCCCAGTGGTTTTGTTCGACGCTGATGGGACATTCGTAGGAATAGACCACCGCTTCCACAATTTTTTTATGCGACAGAGGCTGGTTGTTGAACGCTACAACAGGCTGTCCGTAGCCCGACTGATATTTTATCTCATCGGCCAGGTTCAGGAATGCCTCCTTACGCAACGCTTCGGCTTTCCACTTAACGTCCATGTAACGCGCGCGCGCTTCCTCGTTTGCTTCATAAATCGCCGATCCCGGCAATATGTCATGAAATTCATTGAAAGTAACCGTTCTCCACAACTCGCGCAAGTCGCCGGCAGGGTATTTGTCGCCTTGCAGCCAGCGGAGGCTGTTAAGCGTTTCGGCGCTGTAAAGCGTATTTTCGGCGGTGCGATTCCCTTTTTTTATATCATGAACGGTCGTATAGCATCCTTCGAAAATGAATTGCATTTCTCCGCGATGTGTCGGGCGTCCGTCCATTTCCTTTTCCATTTGTTTGAAAAAATGTTCCGACGTGGCAAATTGAAAAGCCGGCTGTCCTTCCGTACCGTTCAGTTCCTGCGCTTTCTGAATGTCAGCCCGCGAAGGCCCTCCGCCATGGTCGCCCTCTCCTACGCACTGAAGCAAAAGATGCTTGCCGGGAGCGTAAACGGCAAAATCGTCTTTCAGTTTGTCGTGTACCGTTCCGTTAGGGTTGTTATTCGCAAAACACAGGATTTTCGTCGAATCCGGGCCAATCCACCAGTAAGATCCATTAAAAGGATTGTTCCGTGTGTGATAAAAATAGTCCATGTCCGCCAGTTTGAACAGTTGCGGCAGTTGGGCGGCATGTCCGAAATTATCCGGCAGCCAGCCTACGTGCGCAGTACGTCCGAAATGCTGTCCGAAGTAGCGTTGAGCCAGTAGTAAGGAACGGCAAAGCGCCTCTCCCGACGACAGGTTGGTGTCGCCCTCTGTCCACATGCCGCCGACCGGTTCCAAACGCCCTTCCGCCACATATTTCCTGAGCAGTTTAAAAACCTTCGGGTCGGTCAGTTCTATAAACTGATAAATGGCAGCCTGGCTTTGCAGCACCGTATAGCCGGGATATTCTTCCAAAAAAGTAACCGCCTGGCGGAGATTGTCCTGGGACATTTTCAGGGTTTCCGACGTTGTCCACAACCAGTTCATGTCCATGTGCGCATGGCCGATCAGGAAAATGGTGTCCTTTTTTGTAATATCTTGGTCTTTCACCTCCCTGTTTCCGGGATTCGCGGCATACAGCGCCATCCCTGTAAAACATGCAATAATCAATAATAATCTGTTCATAATATATTTGTTTTAGTTAGTTAGTAATCATTCTATTTAAGGGTTGTTCTTCCAGATTTTACTTACCTCCAGCGCTGCCGGTTTGGGATTGCCTTCAAAATCAAGAATGGAAGTATTAACAGGACAGGGAAAGCAGTCGTGTCCCATCCAGATGATGAAACCGCCGCAACGCGGAAAGTGTTTCTTGCAGCTTCCCAATGCGATACTTAATCCTTCGGCCTGACGCTGCTGGCTCCATTCGACATAATCTTCGAGCGTGACAGGCGCCTGCCCGTCATGCGCGGATAAATACTGTTCCCAGTCAATCCACCAGTTGACCGTTCGCCACAGGGGGTTTGATATGTTGGCAGGCAGCGGGTCGAATGTCCCGGCGTATTTGCGTATCATCCCGGCCGACAT
>JAISWE010000124.1 GCA_031271175.1 Bacteroidales bacterium
GTCACGTAGCGCATGCCGGCTTCCCTGGCGGCGGCCGCCCACTTTTCGGGCGCGAACTTTACCGGGTTGAACGTGGTGGCTAATTTCTCGTACTCTTTCACGTATTCGAAATATGACGACCCCTCGGGCCGACTGTTCCAGCCGGCGTCTTCCGGGCATAGCGTCCACGACTCCACGATTCCCCACTGGCTGTATATCCCCCAATGGATAAACAGGCCGAATTTCAAGTCCTGCCATTCCCGCAGGTTGGCCAAAACTTCCGGCTCGGCCGGGTACTGATATGGTTGATACAGTTCATAGTGGTACTCGTCGTCCGCTTCCTGCGCAAACACAGATAATGCGGCGCAGGTAAATAACATGCCAAAAATGGCTCTTTTCATTAAATTTTTCATATTAATTTATTAATTTATTTTTAACTTGATTTACAAAGGTATTCACTTTTTTCTTTTTTACAAATTTTATTAACTACTGTTCATTGTTTAAACCGGGGTAGTTGCCGCCGCGCGATACGATTTGCGCCGGCGTCCCGAATTCCACCATCCGAAAGCCATGATCACTACAAAGCAAAGCAGCGGCAGGAAAAATGAAAATCGTACCGAAGAAATCCATCCGAAATGCGCCACATCGATCAGCCAGCCTTGCAGGGGAGGGAAAATGGCTCCACCGCCAATGGCAAGCACCAGGCCGGCCGAAGCCAGTTTGGCCTCTTCGCCCATACCTTTCAAGGCTATACCGTAAATAGTCGGATACATCAGCGACATACAAATGGATATGGCGACCAGACAGTATAATCCGGATATATCGTGTAGAAATATTGTTCCGAGTGTAAGGACACAACTTGCACAAGCCAGCGTCAGTAACAGCAGGCTTGGTTTGAAATATCTAAGCAAAAAGGAGCAAATAAACCGGCCGCTGACGAACATGCCCATAGCGACCATATTGTATCCCTGCGCGGTGGATTTTGCCATTCCCAACTCCGATTCCGCATACTGAATAATAAAAGTCCATACCATGATTTGAACGCCCACATAAAAAAACTGCGTCAGGACGGCAAATACGTAACGTTTGTTTTTTAACAGATTGCGGAAAGTCTGGCCGACCGTATATTTACCCGCATCGGCAGACACGATTCTGGGTAATTTTGATACGGCAAAAAGAATAAAAAACGCCAGAACGACAAGACCGAGCGCCACATACGGAATGCTGATCGTATTAAGGTCGGACTGTTGAATCGACGAAAAACCAGCGGGGTCAGTGTCTTGAAGAAATATCCGTTCGTCTTCTGTTGCCTTGCTTAGTCGCGCAAGGATAAATTCTTTGGCTACCAACATTCCGGTAAGCGAACCTATGGGATTGAACGATTGCGCGAAATTAAGTCTTTGCGTAGCGCTTTCTTCCGGTCCGAGCGAAAGAATATACGGATTGCATGTCGTTTCGAGAAATGCCAGTCCGCAGGTCATCACAAAATACGCTGCCAGAAAGGCGTAGAACGACATCATTTTTGCCGCAGGAAAGAACAGGAAACAGCTGATAAAATAGAGGAAAAGGCCGGTGACAATGCCTCTTTTGTAATTGTATTTCCGAATATACAGCGCTGTGGGAATTGCCATGATACAGTAGCCGCCATAAAAGGCGAACTGCACCAGCGAACTCTCGAAATTGGAAATCAGCAGGATATTTTTGAATGCCGCCACCATCGGATTCGTGATGTCGTTGGCAAATCCCCATAACGCAAACAGCGATGTCAGCATTATAAACGGAAGCAGGTAACTTCCTCCCGACGGCGATGAAAACATGTTTTTCTTTGACATAACAGTAATTAATTGAATTGGTTTTTAACTTCTTTTGCCGATAAACCGGTAGCAAATACTTTTTCTCCAAGATATTTCCGCGCTTCGGCGAGCAACTTGCCGATTTCCGCCTGCGTCATCAGCGGGACGGACGCATATTTCCATTCCCGCCTCATCCGGGCGTATTTGTCGCGGCTGATGTTGTTGAACGAGCACAGTTCCCAGCGTTCCACAGCGTTGTTGCCGGTCACGGCTTCATCCAGAGCGAAGTCCTGACTGGTGAAACGGCCGATTTGCGCAATATTTTCCACCGTAGCCGTAGCATCGGGAATGAGCGGCGTGCGCACCCACAGCCGTTTGCTTTCGTCATTCCCGCATTTTCCGGCAAGCCACCGGAAATTATCCTTTATCCGTCCGTTGTCCACGCCGGTATGCTGCTTATGCTGTTTGCCGCAGATGAATTTCAGGTCGTAAAGGAATACGTCGGTAAACGGATAGACCGCTTCAAAGGCCTCACGGGAGGCGAATCCGCTTGTGTCAAGCGCGGTATTTTCGCCTGCCTGTTTCAGGAGGCGGAAAAATTCCGCCACAAACCGGTATTGCCACAGCGGTTCGCCGCCGGAAACGGTTACGCCGCCCTCAAATTCATCGAAAAACATCGCATCCTTGCGCACTTCACGGACAAGCGCTTCCGGTTGCCAGCGTTTACCGGCCACTTTCAGCGCTCCCGACGGACAGTTCGCGACACACTGCAAAGACATTGTACAGCAGTCACCGGCAATATGTACGCCGGTTTCGTCAAAAACGACCGCCTGTTCGGGACAGGAAGCGACACAGGTTTTACAGGCAATGCAAAGCCGCGAAGTCCACTGAATTTCCGGTTGCGGACTAATTCCTTCGGGATTGTGACACCATTCGCAACGCAACGGGCAGCCTTTCAGGAAAACCGTGGTGCGCAAACCGGGGCCATCATGCGTCGTCCCCCGGTGAATATCAAATACCAGACCTTCCTCACACTGCTTCATAATTGACACGGGCAACAAATTCTTTTTGAAATTCCCTGTCCATTACCACAAAATGGGCGCTGTAACCGGTCACTTTCACTACAATATCGGCATAATCGGGATTTTGGGGGTCATCGACCGCCTGTTTCAGTTTTTCGAGGTCGATGACATTGAAATTGATTTGTATGCCGCCATTTTTCATATAGGCTTTTGAAAATTTCTTGATGTAGTCGCCCTTGCGTTCCTGACCGTCAAAAAATCTGGGTTGCAGTTCGATTTGCAAGCTGCCGCCCTGATATTTGCGGAACGGGACTTTCAACAGGGATTTCGCCGTAGCCGTAACGCCTTCGGTATTGCGTCCGTGCATCGGGTTGCAGCCGTGAGCGACAGGTTCTTCCGCCAACCGTCCGTCGGGCGTTGCACCCAGCATGGGTCCTGCGTAAGTATGTCCCATGTACTGGAACAGGGAGGGACGGAAGTTGAATCCTTTGATATTCCGCTTGTTTTCAAATATTTTCAGGATATGTTCCGCCACACGGACATAGATGGCGTCCGCACCGTCGAGGTCGTTGCCGAACTTTTCCTGTTTCAGCATCGTCCGGCGGAAAATTTCATCGTTCTGCCAGTTGCAGGAAAGCGCTTTTTTCAACCCGTTAAGGGTATATTTTTTTTCCTCAAATATGACCTTTTTGATAGCATACAGAGAATCCACCACATTCGGCACACCCAGCACATTGACTGAAGTCCAGGCATTGCGTGCGCCGCCAACGGCCGTAATGTCCAGGCCTTTTTCGACAGTATCTTTCATGCAGAGCGAAGTAACCATTTCGGGCCATACGCGGCTTTGCCATTCGTACACCCTGTTTTTGAAATGTACGAGCGCCGAAGCGGTTTTATCCACTTCCCTGTCGTAAATGTCCCAGAACGATTCGAAATCTTCGATGTTTTGCGCGTCGGCCATGTCAATGGCGCGAAGCATGGGCGCAATCAGGACAAGACTGTTCAGGTCGTGGTCGC
>JAISWE010000141.1 GCA_031271175.1 Bacteroidales bacterium
AATGGAGTGACTGGAGTTCAGACGTGTGCTCTTCCGATCTAAAATGTCCGTCCGTGCAACGGGTGTGAAGCCTTCCTGTGCCGGCTGGTCGGCAAGAACAGCTGTACCGGCAGTAACCGTCAGCAAATATTGAATCAATAGGATATACATGATGTCCGGACGTTTACAAACTGTCTGTTTCGGAAAGGAAGATGGTCATTTTGCCGCAGGCAACGGTTTTTTCGCCGACGTTTGCCTGTGTTTGCACCAGCAGTACGGGCGGTATCTCGGCCACGACCGTAACGGTAACTGTCATTTCGCTGTCGATGAGGGGGCATTTCTCAATGACCATATCCTTAACGGCCCCCACAAGCCCGATTTTGATTTTTCCGTTTTCGCCGCCGCTTTCCATATATTTGGCGATATAACCCATTCGCGCGGCGCAAGTTTGGGCAATGCTTTCTATGATTCCGGCTTCGGTAAGGACGCCATTGTCCACGAAAATATTGTCGGGCAGTATTTTCAGGGCGGTGACGATGGTGGCCGCCTGAAAATGTACTATTCTGTCAATCATCACAAAAGGATATCGTTGCGGGATTAATTCCAAAACATTTATTTCCGTATATTTCATGGTGATAATAAGATTTTATCGGACAAAACATTTTTCCAGAAACGTCAGCAGGGCTTTGGCGGAAGCTTCCGGTTCTTCAAAATAGCCTGAATGTCCCGCATTTTCCAGTGCTACCACGTCGGAATGGGGAAAGGATGCTGCCAAGGGGGAAAGCTGGTCGAAATTGATATGGAAATCCTTTTTACCGAGCAAGAACAAAAGCGGAAGGCGATTGTTTTCCAATAGTTTCCGGCGGTCAGGCCGTTCGCGTATCCCTTTCAGCAGGGCGATGATACCTTCGGACGATGACAATCTTGCCAGAAAAATCGCTCGGTTTACCTTATCGGCAAATTTCTCCAGATTATCGGCGGCAAACCCGTTGGGAATACTGAACTGGCAAATCAGCGACAGTTTGCCTTCATTCATCAGCCGTATTTCCTTGCTTCGCGACGCCTTTTTTTCCTCGCTGTCGGCCAGCGGAGACGAGTGAAACAGGCATACTCCTTTCAGGCGTTCCGGATGGTTTTCCAGATAGGCCAGCGCCACGTACCCTCCCATCGAATGTCCTCCCATTACGCAACTCCGAATGTCCAGATACTGTAAAACCGTATCTACAGCCTCCGCCATCAGCTCCATGCTGTGTATTTCCGCAACAGTTCCGGATTGGCCGTGTCCGGGAATATCCATCCGGATGATGCGGTAGCGGGGCATGAAAAACCGGCAAAAATCATCCCAAATCTCAAGTGTCTCGAGATATCCGTGCAACAATACCACTACTTCGCCTTTGCCCTCGTCTGCGAACCTTATTTCGCTGTTTTTAAAGGGGATCTTTTGCGTCATGTCAAGTATGAACCTATATACCCCGTGAATACTTGCCAATAGACAGATACGGAACCGTTCATTTCTGTTGCAGGTATTGGGATATATCCGTAATGGGGCGTATTTCCACATTGCGGTAGAAGATTTCGGCTCCTTCCGACTGTAGCTGGATAACGCCTTTGGTGAGCGGAAGGGATTTGCCGTCGCGTATCAGGTGCGACCGGGTGTTGATCATGTTCACTTTTCCGTTGATGCGATGGATGCTGACATCTCCATGGCATAACACCTCGATAACATTCCATTCTCCCACCGGTTTTTCATTGACGGGGTTCTTGGAACAGATGGGGCCTGCGGGCAAGTCGTGCCCAAAGGTTACGGCAGGAGCTGTCCTGTCGAAGACGTACCGTCCGTCCACCTGCAAGGCCGTAATATCACAATAAGTGTTGCCCATGCGGTAGGAATCGCCGAACATGTTTTCCATTACCTGACATTCATGCGAAACTTTCCACACGTTCAGGCCTTTTCCGAAATCGCCCGTACCGTGATAAAGCACACCCGCATTGCGCGGCTTATCCTCGCGCGGAGCCCATTTTTGCTCACCCCACTTTGCCTCCAGCCTCAGATGGTAATTACTATATTCGGCAACTGTCGCCAGTGAACCGTAAATCTGTCCGCTGGAACGAATCACGGTACCGCCGTCCACCGTTTGGACAGAAAACACACCCAACGGATCATTGTTCACGCCCAACGCTTCGGTGTATTTTCCCGACTCGTCCCGCGCCAGACCCGGAACATCCACCGACGAATCGGGAACGCCGAGATAGACCTCCCAGCCGTCCAGATTAACCCCATTGAACAGCGGTTCAAATTTCGCCTCTTTCCCTCCGCACGACATCATCAACACAACGGCACACACGGAAAAGGAATACATCATTGCTTTTTTCATGTTGTTTTTTTTTAACGACAAATATAATACATTAGTTATAAACTGTTGCCGAAGTCTTTTTTAAATTTGGCGATAAGTTGCTGAGGCCAGTCCGAAACGGGTTCCAGCCCGCCCATAAAAAATCGCAGCACGGGCGGTTCGTAAACAAACTTCAAACCGCCGATCAAATGCCGGTTTTCGTACAGCCATGTCATGCGGTCGATGACATATTTGATTTGGGAAAGCGTGAATACGCGGCGTGGGACGGCCAGCCTCAACAATTCCATATCGGCGTAGGTCTCATTGCCGTTTTCGTCGCGCTGGTTGGAGATAGAGCCGCGTTCCATGCCGCGGATGCCTGACGTAAGGAAGAAAGCGGCGGCCAGCGATCCGGCAGGATATTGTGTTTGCGGAATGTGCCGACACACCTGCATGGCATCCACATGAGCGCCAAGCACGCCCGGAGGCGTCACCATCGGAACGCCGTTGGCAGTGAGCGTATTCACCAGATAGGCGATGAATTGCGGGCTTTGGCAAATCATGGTTTCGTCCAGCGTTTCATACAATCCTACCGCCATGGCCTCTATTTCCCTGACGGAGATGCCTCCGTAAGTCAGGAAGCCTTCAAACAGGGGAACCAGCGCTTCCATCTCAAGATAAATGGCACGGTCGTTGGTGCAGATACCACCGCCTCGCGACGAACTGAGTTTTCGCGCCGAAAAATAGACGATATCCGCCAATCCGGTCATGATGGAGATGACTTCTTCCATCGTAGAGCCGGCAAATTCAGGCTCGCGTTGCAGAATCAAATAGGCATTTTCGCCTAAAAGACTTGCGTCCAAAACGATGCGTAACCCGTATGTGTCGGCGACCTTGCGCACTTCCTGCATGTTCCGGATGGAAAAAGGCTGTCCTCCAATCAGGTTGGTTGAGGCTTCCATGCGAATGAAAGGGATATTTTCCACCCCGGTTTCCTTGATAACGGCTTCCAGTTTTTCTACATTCAGGTTTCCCTTGAAAGGATGAGAAGAAGAAATATTGTAAGCCTCATCGTAAAGAAGTTCCACAATACGCCCTCCATATTGGGTGATATGCGCCAATGCAGTGGTAAAATGGTAATTCATGGGAATCAGATCGCCTTTCTTTTTTATATAGGCGGACGACAGAATGTTTTCGGCTGCGCGTCCCTGATGTACGGGCAGGAAATACTTCTTTTTCAACACATCTTCTACTGCTTTTTGCAGGCGGAAGAAACTTTGCGACCCGGCATAAGCGTCGTCGGCATACATCATAGCGGCTACCTGCATGTCGCTCATGGCATTGGTACCGCTGTCGGTCAGCATGTCAAGGAACACATCTTTGGTACTTAACCGAAAGGTATTGAAACCGCCTTCATACAAGGCTTCCAGCCGCCGTTCTATCGGCACCAGATTCAATTTTTGTACTACTCGTACTTTATGCAACTCTAACGGAATATCTTCTCCGTTGTGAAATTTGATCGTTACAGAGCTTTTCCTGCTCATTATTCAATGAAATTATATTTTGGTTAAAAAAAATTTAAGCGCTGCAAAGATATTGATTTAATTTGTATCTGCAATGAATTATATCAAACTATTTTTCAAAAAACATGATTATCTTTGTGCCGTGTTTTGGTGTGTACCGCTTCGTCCGCAACGGTACATGAAAAAGGGCATCAGGTGTGAATCCTGAACAGACCCGTTGCTGTAAGCTTCGCAGAAAGCCTTTGGGCAAGCGTTTTTTGTTTTCAGCAATAATTAAAAAACAGAAAAGTATGAAATCAGGAAAAATCAGTGTACGCTTCGGTTTTATGGCAGCGGTGATCTTGCTGGCAACCGCTTGCCGTGAGGAAGCGGAAATTTTCGATCCGGAGACGGAAACGGTCACTTCGCCGGAGAAGCCCGCGTCCGAAGGCGACGATAGCGAAGTGCGCCGCCGTGTGGACGGATTCTACCTCCTCAACGAGGGAAACATGGGCAACAACAAATCGACGCTGGACTATTTCGATTGCACTACGGGCGAGTACCACCGCAACATCTACGCCGCCGCTAACCCCACCGTACCCAAAGAACTCGGCGATGTGGGCAATGACCTGAAGATTTACGGAGGCAAGCTTTACGCCGTGATCAACCGTTCCAACAAGGTGGAGGTAATGGACAGGCGCACTGCCGGGCGTGTAGGGAAAATCGACATTCCCAACTGCCGCTACATCCGTTTTCACGGAGGGTACGCCTACGTGACTTCCTACGCCGGTCCGGTGAAAATGGACCCCGGCTACGAACAAATCGGCTATGTGGCAAAGGTGGATACCGCCACCCTCGAAGTGGTGGCGCGGTGCGAAGTGGGCTACCAGCCTGAAGAGCTGGAGATTGTGGACGACAAAATCTACGTCGCCAACTCCGGCGGATACATGGCGCACGACTACGAAAACACCGTGTCGGTGATCGACATCGCCACCTTTGCGGAGACCGGACGCATAGAAGTTGCCATCAACCTGCACCGCTTGCGGGCGGATGCGCACGGCAACCTGTGGGTAACATCGCGGGACGACTGTTTCGACGACCATTCGCGCCTCTTCTGGATCGATACCCGGACAAATACCTGCGGCGGCGCAATCGACGTGGCCGTTTCCAACTTCTGTCTCGACGGCGATTCGCTCTACTTCTACAGCACGGAGTGTAGCCACACCGGCACAGACCGGAGCATCGCCTTCGGCATCGTGGACGTGGCAAAGAAGAAACTCGTTACCCGCAACTTCATCACCGACGGCACGGACAGACGCATCAGCATACCCTACGGTATCATGGTGCATCCATACACCAAAGACATCTACCTGACCGACGCGGGAGGGTACGTCTATCCCGGAAACCTGTACTGTTACGACCGGTGCGGAGTCCTAAAATGGGATGCGCGAACGGGAGATATTCCGGCACATTTTGCACTACTGTACGGGAATTAACGGTGGTTAGTTGAAAATTGAAAATGAAGAAGAATAATCACTCCCGATCGGACAGTGAAAAAAAATATTTACTTTTGCAAAAAACATCGAACCTATGGCTCAAAAAATTCTCATCGTTGACGACGATCCCGTAATCGGGGAAGTGCTGGAATATAACCTTGCGGGCGAAGGCTTTCAGGTAACCTGCGCCCATTCTGCCGAAGAAGCCTTGAAAAAGCTGACCTCTTCCCATGCACTGATCCTGCTGGACGTGATGATGAGCGGCATGTCGGGCTACAAACTGGCGGAAAAACTGCGCCGCGAGAAAAACCAAATCCCGATCATCTTCCTCACTGCCAAGGACACCGAAGACAACATGCTGGAAGGATTCTCCGCCGGCGGGGACGACTATATCTCCAAACCCTTCTCGGTAAAGGAAGTCGTCGCAAGGGTGAAAGCCGTCCTGAAGCGGCAGCCGTCCGCCGAACCCTCTCTGCTGGTCGCCGGAGAGCTGACCATCGACTTCCGTCTGAAGGAACTCATCATCGGCTCGGAAAAAATCATCCTGACCAAAACCGAGTTCGAGTTGCTGTCGTTCCTGGCGGAAAATCCGCAGCGCATCTTTTCCCGCGAGGACATCATCGAAAAGGTGTGGAAAGACACCCCGTTCATCACCGAGCGCACAGTGGATGTA
Source organism: Bacteroidales bacterium (assembly GCA_031271175.1). Taxonomy (GTDB): domain Bacteria; phylum Bacteroidota; class Bacteroidia; order Bacteroidales; family UBA4181; genus JAIRLS01. The sequence continues at coordinate 5,984 of JAISWE010000141.1, forward strand.
CACATCACGCGGCTGCGCAAAAAACTCGGAAAACACGCCCCGATGATTACCAGCCGTCCCGGATTCGGTTACCGTTTTAACATCCTTGAAGAATGAATACCAACTACAGGCGGAAACTGCTGTTGTACTTCGTCGTCATTTTTTCCCTGTTCACCGTGGGAGTGGCGCTGCTGGAACAGTCGCGCGAAAGGGGGTACAAAACCGAAGCGCTGGAAGAAAAACTCGACGCCTACACCGACGTGGCGCACCGTATGCTGGAACACAGCGGCGATTCGCTGCAAACCTTCGTCCGCTTGATGGAACTGCTGCCTGCCGGCATCCGCCTGACGTGGATCGACCGCGAAGGGACGGTGCTGTACGACAACGTGATCGACGACGTCACCCGAATGGAAAACCACGCCCAACGCCCGGAAATCATCCATGCCCGCGAACACCGGCACGGGAAAAACATCCGCGTTTCCCCCTCCAACAGCACGGAATACCTGTACTACGCCAAACGCTATGACCGTTACTACATCCGCGTAGCCCTGCCCTACGACATTCGGGTACGGCATTTCCTGAAACCCGACCGCCTTTTCCTGTACAGCATCGCAGCCCTCTTTTTCATTACACTGTTTTTCATCAACTATGCCGCCGGAAAATCCGGAAAATCCATGAACCGCGAAATCGCCCTCGAACAGGAAAAAAACCGGTTGCTGAAACAGGAAATGACCGGCAATATCACCCACGAGCTGCGCACCCCCGTCACCGGCATCCGCGGTTGCCTCGAAACAGTGCTGGAACGCCAGCTAAGCCCGGAAAAGGAACGCCACTTCATCCGGCAAGCCTACCACCAGACCGTAGTACTTTCCGAACTGATACAGGACATGAGCCTGATCACCAAAATAGAAGACGCACCGCAATCGTTCCGGATGGAACCGGTAAACATCAAAGAACTGCTGGAAGAACTGAAAAACGACCTGGCCGTCCCCATGCAGGGAAAAAACATCGACATGCAGTGCCACATCGCCGACAGCGTGACTGTGCAGGGAAACCGCAACCTGATCTACTCGATTTTCAGGAATCTGACGGAAAATGTCATCCGCCACGCAGGCAGCAATGTCGTCGTTCGGATAACCCTGTGCGGGGAAAACAGGCGCTTTTACCGTTTTTCATACGCCGACAACGGCGCAGGCATCCCCGACATCCATCATCTGGAGCGGCTGTTCGAACGTTTCTACAGAGTTAACGAAGGACGCACGCGCGACACCGGCGGGTCGGGACTGGGACTGTCCATCGTGAAAAACGCCGTCGTCTTCCACAAAGGCGCCATCAGCGTAAAAAACAACCTGGGCGGCGGCCTGGAATTTATCTTCCAACTGCCCAAAGAAGAAAACAGAACTTGACTGCGATGCGACGCCCGGCGGCGAAAGCGGACATGCAGGCCAAAATCCGGTAAAAAAAGGAAATGTCAGGGAAAAAAACCGTCAGTCCGCATAAAATTGCTGTAAAAGGTTTCGATAGGAAGAAAAAATCTTGGATTTGGACAGGAACCCGATATATGTTCCGGCTTCTACTACCGGAAGATTCCATGCGC
>JAISWE010000209.1 GCA_031271175.1 Bacteroidales bacterium
GGGCTTTTTCCGCGCTGGGTGCTTGGCGTGATGCTCGGTTATCTGCTGGTATGGAGCAAGTCTATCTGGTTGCCTGTTTTCGCTCATTTTGTTTATAATGCCATGGGGGTTATCGTAACGTATCTGGCACATAAGGGACAAGTGCCTGAGGAACTGCCCGAATTTGGTTCCCACGTGGAAACGATTCCGATCACCATTGTCCTGACCGTATTATGCCTGCTGTTGCTATGGAAAATAAAACGGGAAGCGCAACTTTCAACCGAGGTATAGACTTTTTCGCGTGTAGCCGACAGGTGGTTTGATATTTACATTCCACAACGACATATCCATCTTACCGCTCCATACATTTTTTTTGACGGTTCCGGATATTTTTCCTAACTTTGCAAAAAATCATTTCAGCTATGGAAACCACACGCCAACAAAAAGTAGCACGACAAATACAAAAGGATTTAAGTGAAATTTTTCGACAAAAAAGCCGGGAATTGTCCGGCGGAAAAATGGTGTCGGTAACGATGGTACGGATAAGCCCCGATTTAAGTTTTGCAAAAGTTTACCTTAGCATCTTCCCTTCCGACGAAAACGAAAAACTCCTGCACCACATACAGTCGGGTGTAAAACATATCCGTCTCGAATTAGGAAAAAAAATTCGCCACCAGTTAAGGATTGTCCCCGAAATCGCCTTTTTTATCGACGACAGCATGGATTATGCCGAACATATCGATAGCCTGCTGAAAAATTGACGCACTTCGAAAAACACTGACAGAAAAGGTTTTAAAAAAATATTATTTATATTAATTCTTAATAAAAATTAATGTTGTACCTTTGCCTTGAATTTAAAAGGTCAATTCATTGTATCTGTCTGATTTACATACCGGAGAAAAAGGCGTCATCGCCAAGGTGAGAGGGCGGGGTTCGTTTCGCAAGCGGATTCTTGACATGGGCTTTATCAAAAACCAAACGATAGAAGTTATTCTGAATGCGCCGCTGCAAGATCCCATCAAATACAAGGTGATGGACTATGAGGTATCGCTGCGGCGCAGTGAAGCAGCCCTCATTGATGTGATAACCGGCGAAAATGCCGCCCAACAGCTCAATACTTCCTTCGGAACGTTTTCCGAAGGCGTCCACCGCGATTTTCCGGTCGATACGAAAACCATCCATGTCGCATTGGTAGGCAATCCCAATGCCGGAAAAACTTCCCTGTTCAACGTGGCTTCCGGAGCGCACGAACACGTCGGCAATTACAGCGGCGTAACGGTCGATGCCAAAGAAGGATGGTTCAGGCACAAGGGCTACACCTTTCGCATCATTGACCTGCCGGGTACTTACTCCCTCACATCCTACTCGCCCGAAGAGCTTTATGTGCGACATTACCTGACGGAACAGTCGCCCGACGTAGTGGTCAACGTAGTAGCGGCATCGAATCTGGAACGCAATCTCTACTTGACCACGCAACTCATCGACATGGACACTTACATGGTGATTGCCCTGAACATGTACGACGAACTGGAAACAAGCGGCCACCAGCTCAACTATGAAATGCTGGGCAAAATGATCGGCGCCCCGATGGTGCCTACGGTGTCCACGCAGGGCAAAGGCATCGATCGGCTGTTCGACCGCATCATCGAAATTTTTGAACAGCGCGAACCCGACATGCGCCACATCCATATCAACTATGGCAAAGTGCTGGAAGACAGTATCGCCCGTATTCGCAACGAACTGAAAGCCAAAATCGACATCGGTAAAAATTATTCCAAACGATATTTTTCCATCACCCTGCTGGAAAATAACCGTGAAACGGAACGGCTGCTCAGGCAAGTATCAAAATCCGAATGTGATGAAATACTGAAACTGCGTGATGCGGAAATCCGCCGCACAGCAACGCTGCTTCACGAAGACTGCGAACAGGCTTTTACCAATGCCCGGTACGGCTTTATCCACGGAGCGCTTTGTGAAACTTATACGGCCAATCCCTGTAAAAGGCGCCACATCACCGACATGATCGATCCCATTGTTACCAGCAAATACTTCGGCTACCCCATATTTTTGCTCTTTATGTGGCTGATGTTTTCCGGCACTTTCGTGCTGGGCATTTATCCGCAGGGATGGATAGAAGCGGGCGTGTCGTGGCTGGGACAATGGATCAGCGGCTTCATGGAAGAAGGGTCGCTCAAAGACCTGTTCATAGACGGTATTATCGGCGGAGTAGGCGGCGTTATTGTTTTTCTGCCCAACATCGTCATTCTCTACTTTTTCATTGCCGTCATGGAAGACTCCGGATACATGGCGCGAGCGGCGTTCATCATGGACAAGATGATGCACAAAATGGGATTACACGGAAAGTCCTTTATCCCGCTGATCATGGGGTTCGGATGCAGCGTTCCCGCCATCATGTCATCCCGTACCATCGAAAGCCGCAACAGCCGCATGATCACCATGCTGGTGAATCCGTTGATCTCGTGCAGCGCACGTTTACCGGTATATCTCCTGCTGGCAGGCGCGTTTTTTCCGTCCTGCGGAGGACTCATCATGCTGGCGCTATACACAACAAGTATTCTGCTGGCCGTTGTGATGGCCAGGCTTTTTAAACGTTTCCTTTTCCCAAAGGAAGATGTTCCTTTCGTGATGGAACTCCCGCCTTACCGCCGACCGACCGCACTGGCCATTTTCCGCCATACCTGGCAAAAAGCACAGCAATATCTGCGCAAAATGGGCGGTATTATCCTGATCGCTTCCGTCATCATCTGGTCGTTGGGCTATTTTCCACGACATACCGCTTCCATCGGGCGTTTCGAACAGCAGATAGCGCAGGCAGAGGCAGCCGGCGATCAAGCACAGGTCGAAAACCTTACCGCCAGATTGAAAATGGCGCATCAGGAAGAATCGTATATCGGACGCATCGGGAAAACCATCGAACCGGTGCTTGCTCCGCTCGGTTTCGACTGGCGCATCAGCGTCAGTCTTCTTACGGGCATGGCAGCGAAAGAAGTGGTCGTAAGCACGATGGGAGTGCTGTATTCCGGCGATGAGCAAGCGCTCGAACTGCCCAACAAACTGCAAACAGCCATCCGCACCGACGGCACACCAGCCTTCACGCCGCTGACGGCTTTTTGCCTGATGCTCTTCGTACTGATTTATTTCCCGTGTATCGCCACTATCACTGCCGTCAAAAATGAATCCGGCTCATGGAAATGGGGCATATTCACCATTCTTTACACCACCACGCTGGCTTGGATCGTGGTATTTGCAGTGTACAGGATCGGATGCTGGTGGTTCCCGGCGATTTAGCCGTAATACCTAACTCCGTCATATTTACCCCGTCTATGATTGTAATAGTTTGGTAAACAAAAGTATTTAGGATTTTATAGACTACCTCGTGTCTGCCCGAAAACGCACAATGGGGTCGCGCAGACTTGCAACACGAGTTGCAAATCCCACCGAGGGGTCGCGCAGGCTTGCAACACGAGTTGCAAATCCCGTCGAGGGGTCGCGCAGACTTGCAACACGAGTTGCAAATCCCGCCGAGGGGTCGCGCAGACTTGCAACACAAGTTGCAAATCCCGCCGAGGGGTCGCGCAGACTTGCAACACGAGTTGCAAATCCCGCGTCAGCAAATTTTTTATTGCGACACCAAAAACGGGGTCGCATATATCATAAAGTAATGCAATACGACATGTTATCGTGTGTCGTGAATTTTAATGTCGAAGTCAGGGCAGTGTACAGGATCGGATGCTGGTGGTCCCCGGCGATTTAGCTGTAATCCTGATGAAAGAAAAGTTATAGCCTGTAAAAAAAGCAGTAAAGTTTTGTTTTACTGCTTTTTCGGTTCATACTTGCACCGTTTCAGATTTTACCCACCAGATCAATGCTGGGCGTGAGGGTGGCATTGCCTCCTGACTTCGGCAATGCATCACCCTAAAAATTATTCCAAAAATTTTGGTCATACAACTGAGCAATTGTCAACCACAACAACACTTGTGCTCCCTGACCTGTTTTTCTTTTTCCTCTGCAAAAAAACTTTTTTTCATTGCATGCGCTTGGAAAACCAAAGTTTTTCATGTAATTTTGCGTCTGTTGAATAAAAAAATTGGCATAAACGATGGCACGATACCTTGATCCCAAACACGATATACCCTTCAAGCGGGTATTCGGCGAGCATCCGGAGTTGCTCCGGAGTTTTCTCAATGCGCTGATGCCCTTTCCGTTCGGGCAGCACATCGAAACGCTGGAATATCTCTCGCCCGAGCAGACGCGCGAAATGCCCATGGGCAAAAATTCGATAGTGGATGTGAAATGCGTGGACAATACCGGTCGGCAGTTTATTG
>JAISWE010000232.1 GCA_031271175.1 Bacteroidales bacterium
AACCGGGTGAACTGCTCGTTTCATATAATCTGAACATTTTCGGCATGAAAGACGGAACGTTTTTTGCAACAAAAACGCATGCTTTCCCTCGCTTTGTCCGATTGAAATTACCGTAAAAAAACAGCAAACAAACCATGAAGCCAACCAATCGCAAATTGGCCGCTATCGGCTTTACGTTGCTCTCCTTCATTGTCGTGGTCATTGAAATCCTCATCATTGCCAAAATCCTACCTTATGACATCATCGGCGGCGGTCGATTGGAAAGCTACGACGCGGCCATGGCTACCGCACTGTTTAGTATCGCCATCCTGACTTTATTCAGTATCATTGTTTTGAGAGAAGCCAAACCCAGCAAAGACAACTGCCGCAAAATCTCGCTGGTTTTTCTATGGATTATTTTTGGCGTATTATCATTAAACATCATCGCCAATTGCTTGGGTGAAACTTGGTTTGAGAAAATTGTCATGACGCTAATTGGCGTATTGCAAATCGGATTTATCTTAACCATCATCAAAAGCCGAAAGACGTTAAGACAATGAAAGCCGCTCTCGTCTTCGCCCGCACCCAACTCAAACGCTCCTTCCGCGACACGATCGCGCTGTTTTTCATACTACTCCCCCCCTTGATGGTATCGCCCTGATTGACGCCGGTTTTGTCACATTTGAAATCTCCTCAATATATCCGAGGGCAGATAAAAGGTATCCGTCCTGTCCACATACACCGTCACAGAGCCTAAACTCACCGGCTTTTTATTCAAGTAGGCGATGGAAGAGAATGCCCTCAGCACCAGCGTATTTTTACCTTTTTTCACGGTCAGTACGGGAAATTCGCCCTTGGTATCCAGCGAATAGGAATAACCGTTCAGTACATCGGTATGTTTGGCAAAAATCTTTGCCGTCAGTTCAGGCAACGTGGTAGTGAACCCGAGCGCTTGACAGAGATAGCGGTTGATTTCCACATTGGTGGTAAATCCCAAAGGGACATCGCCGGCAGGATGGTAGGCCGCCAGAAACACTTCTTCTCCCGTGTGCGATCCGGAGGTGAACCCAAAACAGGTTTTGGCATTCAGGATGGTCATGACATGGGCTTTCATGTCTTTTGCCTCGCTCGCCAGGGTATAGTCACTCGGCTGGGTGTAATCTTTGGAGAGCAGCAAGCTTTTCCTCTCTTGTTCCGAAAGGTCGATGCCGGTATATTGCTTGAAGACGGAGGTTATTTGGTCAGCCGGCGTTGTTTTGAGGATTTCGGCTATTCCTTTGTATGTTCTTTTGTATTGCGAAACAGTGCCGAACAAGTCTTCCAGTGTGGAGGATGATTTTCCGCATCCGCTACGTCCGATGGTGAATCCGCTGTTGCCGTGGTCGGGCAGGATCACGACGGCTGTCTCTCCGTTTTCAATGGCGAACGCAATGGCAGCGCCCACAGCTTTGTCGAAAGCGAGAAATTCGGTGATGCACCCGACGGGATCGTTGGCATGGGCGGCATGGTCAACAGTGCTTCCTTCCACCATGAGAAAAAAACCGTTCGGATTTTTCGACAGTTGCATGAGCGCTTTTCTCGTCATTGCCTCCAGCGAGGGAATGGCGGATGAATCCCGATCTATATCGTAGGGATGCTCTTTTTTCTCGAACAGCGCCCACACTTTTCCACTGCCGCTGTAGCCGTTGAACTGCCGGATATCATTCTGAATCAGAGTGGTACCGTTGACTTTAAAGTAATCCTTCATATCCTGCGTAATAAAGTTGTTACCTCCTCCAAACATGACGTCCAGGTCGTTGTATGCCATTTGCGGGGCAATATACTTGTAATTGCCCCGCTGGTAATAGTGAGAAGCGCAATCTGCCGGTGTTGCGTGACAAAATTCGCAGGTAACCACCAGTCCGGTCGCCTTGTTTTGCAGTATGCGGGCGGCTTCCAGCACCGTTGCCAGCGGTTGGTATGCCATGGAAGAGTCCAGCGGAATGATTTCCTTACCGGTGACGGGCGGATAGGTGGATACGAAGCCTGCCTGCGACGGCACGCCCGTCATATAGCAGGAAGTGGTGGGCGCCGAATCGCCGATAGGCGCCGCCGCGCAAAAGGTCGAAACGGTTCCGCAAAGCCAGGGATCAAGATTCAAATGTTCAATATGTCGGTTGTACAGTTGATACCAGCGTGCAGCAGACACTACGCCGATGGAAGTGCCGTCGGGAATCATTACAATCAGGTTTTTGACCGGCTGAACAGGTTTCCCGCAAAGGCTAAAAAAACAGAAAAACAACGGGACAAACAACAAAACTCCGAACCTTATGCTCCAACCGAAGATTTGCATGTTCAAGCCGGCGGCTTGCCGATTTGGACGGATGACTTGCATGATTTTCATGACGATTAAACTAAAAAACGGACAAATTTAAAACAAATAATTGTGATATGGAAATCTTTGAAACAGCATGAAGATTATTTCGGTATCTTTGTGAAAAAATCTTTTTTAATCATGATGACTAAACATTTTTTAACGGTAATTTTCTTTTTCGTTTCGTTCGGTGTTTTTGCACAGGAGCAGAATTTATTGAGCGGCAAATATTCTACGGAAGAGTTGCAGCGTATTTTGATTCCGCAAGCCGGATGGACGCCTTTTCCGCGGATAGACGACCGCGAAGGCTGGGCGAAAGCAGACGGCGACATGTTACAGGCGTGCATCAAATCCGCCGAAGCTTTCATTGACTATGACTGGCCGGCCATTCCCGCTACTTTGTCGCTGTTGTATGTCCGCGACGGCAACAGAAGTCGCTACGAAGCCGTCAGTTTTAAAAAGCGAAATGTGCTGGCGACCATGATTGTGGCCGAAGCGGCCGAAAATAAGGGCCGTTTCATCGACCCGATCGTCAACGGCGTATGGTCTATCTGCGAAGAATCGTGGTGGGGCGTTTCCGCCCATCTGCCCCGCGAAAAGGAGTATGCCGGACTGATGGATGTATCCCGTCCATTTGTCGATTTGTTTGCCGCCGAAACGGGAAAAGTCCTTGCCTGGGCAGACTATTTCCTGGGAGAAAGGTTCGACGCCGTTTCTCCGCAAATTCGCAAACGAATCTACAGCGAGATTACATATCGGCTGCTTGACCCTTTTATGACGCGCGACCACTGGTGGACAGGAAAAAACGGATCCATCCCCAACAACTGGAATCCGTGGATTTGCTCAAATCTGCTGAATACCGTACTGCTGATGGAAAAGGACGAACAGAAACGTACTGCGACTGTGAACGAAATCCTGACCGTACTGGACAATTTCCTCAATCCCTATCCGCAGGACGGCGGATGCGACGAGGGGCCGGGCTACTGGAACGTTGCGTGCGCCTCGCTCTACGACAACATCGTACTCCTGAATCTCGCAAGCAACGATGCCTTCCGCTATGTGTACGAAAATGAGAAATTCAGGAACATGGGACGTTACATTTATCGCGTGCAGATAGACGAAGATTACTTTCTGAATTTTGCCGACGCTTCTCCCCGCGCCGGCGTAAATGCCGATATGGTTTATCGCTTTGGAAAGGACATCGGCGACGGAGACATGATGGACTTCGGCGCTTATTCCCTCAAGCCGGGCGCTGCCGCCTCAGCTGGAATACGGAGCCTGCGCGCCCTGTTCACGCAGGATGAAATACGAAATGCACGGCAAAGGTTGCCTTTGCCGCAAGATGTATGGCTACCCGACTTGCAGGTAATGGCTGCCCGCGACAGACAGGGGTCGTCCGACGGCTTTTTCATGGCCGCCAAAGGAGGACACAACAACGAAAGCCACAATCACAACGATGTAGGAAGTTATGTCGTATTTTACGACGGACAGCCCCTGCTGATCGACATCGGGAGCGGGAAATATACTGCCCGGACATTCGGTTCCAAAAGATACGACATCTGGTTCAACCGTTCGGATTTCCATAATCTTCCCACCATCAACGGCAGGACGCAACAGCAGGGGCGCAATTTCAAAGCGGAGGATGTAAAATATCGCGCGGAAAAATCGGCGGCTGTTTTTTCGCAGGACATGGCAAAAGCCTACCCTGAGGAAGCAGGCGTGAACAGTTGGAAACGCACCGTAACGCTCCATCGCGGAAAAAGCGTAGTGATCAGAGACGTCGCCGATTTGCGAAAAGCCGACGCCATCACTCAGCATCTCATGACCTGCTGGCCGGCAGAAGTAACGCAGCCCGGCCAACTTGTCATTCACTGTCAGTCGAAAGACGGCAAAAATACGGATTTTGCCATCGGATACAACCCGAAGCAAATGAAAGCGGAAGTGGAAAAAGTAACGCTTTCGACCGAAGAAGACGAAGGAATACAAAGAACTTGGGGAGACAGGATATACCGTATTAATTTTCAAGTAATTGCGCCACAACTGAAGGATACGTACCGGCTTGAAATAAAAAAGAAATAAACTTTTACAGAAAAAGGATGCCTGTTTTTCAAAAAAAAGATGCTCCATTGAAACTCTTTTGAATTTATTTCTTATTTTTGCTGAATCTTTACCGGAAGATGGGAGACAGCAAGACCATATATGCGTTGAAAATAGCGTTTTTATTCGGTTTTTCCGTAAACTGCGCGGCAGGGAACGACAATTTTCCTTTGGGCGCTCGCTCGGCGGGTGTTGCTACGGCGTCTGTCACTTATGCCGATATTTGGTCGTCTGCCAACAATCAGGCGGGATTGGCATATCTTGAAAAGGCGACAGGTTCTTTCTATTATGAAAACCGTTGGAATGTGAAGGGTTTAGCCATTCATGCGGGAAATGTGGCCATACCTGTCAAATCAACCGTTATCGGGTTGAATTACCGTCATTTCGGTTACACACAATATAACGAAACAAAGATAGGATTGGCTGTGGCGAAACGGCTTTGGGAAAAAGTTGCCCTGGGGGTGCAAATGGATTATTTTCATACTTATTTTTCCCATGATTATGGCCGTTTCCATGTTTTGAGCGGTGAGATAGGCTTGCTGTGCGAGCCTGTCGATCATCTGATCATCGGCGTACACCTGTTCAATGTCGTGAACAGCAGGCAGAAAGCCAACCCCCACGAGCGTATTCCGACCGTCATGCGGTTCGGATTAGCGTATCATATCCGAGATATGGCGACGGTTTCTGTGGAAACGGAAAAGTACCTGCGCATGAAAGCCGTTTTCAAAGCCGGCCTGGAATTTGCGCCCGTCAAACATCTTTCTCTGCGTTGCGGCGTATCCGACGGATGGATGTATCAATATGCTTTTGGGGTGGGTTATGAGTGGAAACGTTTTACGATAGACCTCGCTTTCAGCCATCACCGGTTGCTGGGCTACAGTCCTCATTTTTCACTTGTCGCTTGTCTTTAAAGCCGGCGACCTCATTTGCTTGCCTCTCCGATATTGAATATCAGCGAAAAGCGGAGGGTGTTGGCCAAAGGATCTCGGTTGTTATAAGGAGTAATCAGATAGGAGAAATCCACTTCAAAGACGTTCATCACTACTCCGACGCCCATCGTAAAATAGCGACGGTTGCCCTTGTATCGGTTTTCATGATGATAGCCTGCACGAACGGCGAAAAAGTTGCGATAACTGTATTCCAATCCTCCCCCCACAGTGATTTCATGAAGTTCTTCCTTGAAACCGCCCGGCGCATCGGCGAACGATTGAAACAAGCCTTTGGGAACCGATACGTCATCATTTTTTCCCATCAAAATATCGTTGTTGGCATCTCTTTCAGGGGGCGTAGGCACCAGCAGTTTATTGAAATCGGCGGCCAGCGTCAGTTTGTTGTAGCTGTCGAAAAAGAGTCCGACAGAGCCGCCTATCCCCATATTCATGGGAATGAACATTTTTTCCTGTTCGTTGGCGTAGGACATTTTACTGCCGAGATTGGAGAGATTGACGCCGGCCGCCCATTGACCTTTCCTGTCGCCAAGGTACATGTCCGAATGATAATACATGGAAATGTCGCCGGCAAAAGAATTGCCGGCTTTGGCCTTTGGGCCGGAAGCCTGCGAAACGCCCGACGAAAGGTCGGAGCGGATATACCGGAATGCAATGCCTACGCTCATCTTCTCGGAGAATTTTCGGGAATAGCCTACGTCAAAAGCAAATTCGTTGGGATTGCCGGTTCGCAAAAGCGATCCGTTTCCGTCGGTAAAAGAAATGCTACCCATATCAAAATACCTCAGTGAAAGCGAAATAGCCTGCATCCGGCCGAGATTCCAATAACCCGCCAGATACAACAGATTCATATCTTCCACCAAAGCCCGCAACCATGGAGAATAAGACAGCGTTATCCCCCCCTGCTTTTCCATAAAAACATATTTAGCGGGGTTCCAATGCTGTGAATTGACGTCGGGCGCAGTGGCTACTCCCACGTCTGCCATAGATGAACTGCGGGAATCGGGCGCGATGGTCATAAACGGCACCGCTGTCCGAATCGCGTTGGGGACATCCGTATTATTAATAATACCCGTACCCGGCTGGGCAAAAAGACTTGCCGGCATCAGGACAACGGAGAATGCAGCTATTTTTTTTAATAAATCCATATTTATTTATCATGGTACAGACATAACGTTTTTTTTTCTCTTTTATTATTCCACTCTCGGAGACAATGTCTATTTATTATTCCCGTCACTTTGTTTTTTTCAGGGCGGCCAGTTCCGCAAGCGCTTGGATAAGGGCTTTGTCCTTTTCTTCCAGCGCTTTGTCTTTTTTTTTCAGCGCTTTTTTATTTTCTTCAATCACTTTGTCCTTGTCTTCCAGCGCTTTGTCCTTGTCTTCCAGCGCTTTGTCCTTGTCTTCAATCACTTTGTCCTTGTCTTCAATCACTTTGTCCTTGTCTTCAATCACTTTGTCCTTGTCTTCAATCACTTTGCCCTTGTCTCCCAGCGCTTCCAGCAACTGTTTCGCTTTTTTACTCGCTTCGACGCCTTCCTTCGCATCTTCTATCAGGCCGCGTTCTAACCGTATCGCATCCCACATGTCTTCATAAGCATTACGCTCCTTGTCGGTAAAGGCGCCTTCCTCGCAAATGGATATCGCCTCCCGGATGTATTCCTCCTCCAACAATTCGGGCGAAAGCGCTTCTTCGGAACCTACCTCCTTCAAAAAACGCAGCCACAATACAAGCATCCGCCGGTCGGCAATGGTTTCCGCACGGAACTTGGGCAACTCCACCACTATGAACTCAAGCCCTTCTATCACTTCGTCCGTATTTTCCCTGTTCACCGTTTGGTAGTGGTGAAGAAAGTTGTCCTCTCCG
>JAISWE010000001.1 GCA_031271175.1 Bacteroidales bacterium
ACATCAGCGACTAAGTCCCGCAGGGACGACACATCAGGAGTATCTGTTTCTACCAAGCATTATGTCCCTACGGGACATGAAATCGAACCGTTACATGCTATTTATTTCGCGTGCCTAAATTCATCACTTTACTTTTTTTGCCGGCAAAGTTACTCTTATTTCAAATCAAAAAATCAAATAACGCTTATATTTATTTATATATCAACTCTTTACAAAGATATTTTAAATTTTAACGCATCACTAAGAAATAATGAATAATGAATAGTGAATAATGTTGGCTTTCCCGTCCCGTTAGAATTATTTTTTCACCAGCCACAGTTCGGGATTCATGTTACGGGTTTCTTCCCATATTTCGAAATGCAGGATAGCTGTTTTCATGCCTTTTTCGGTGTACACTTTTCCTATAACGGTTTTTGCCTTCACGTTTTCGCCCTGTTTGACGGAGATATCTACCAGATTGGCATATACGGTGATGAAATTGCCATGTCGGATCATGACGGCGATATTGCTGCCGTGGATGCGGGAGATCATGGTGACTGTTCCTTCGAAGATAGCCCGGACGTCCGAATTTTCCACGGTGGTAATATCTATTCCGCTGTTGTTGATTTTGATGTCTCTGTAGAGCGGATCGGAGTTGATGCCGAAGAATCCGGTGATGATGCCTCTTTCCGTAGGCCAGGGAAGCAGTCCTCTGTTGTCTTTAAAGTGGTTGGATACCAGCCGTTCGGAGGGGGTAAGTTTGTCGTACAGTGTTTTGGACTCGCCTTTGTTTTTTTTGACTTCGGCGGCGATCATTCTGTTGATGGTTTGCTGGAGTTTTTGGGCTTCTTTCTGTTTTTCCGTTATCTGTTGCCGCAGTTTTTTTTCCTGCGATTTCAGTCCTTCTATTGCTCCGTTCTGTTCTTTGATCACTGCTTCCAGCTGTCGGCTTTCATTGTGCTGTACGGTCATCAGTTTTTCTTTTTCGGTTTTTTGCCGCGCCAGTTGTTGGATCACGGAGTCTAATTGTTTCCGGGTTTCGACGATCTCGCGGATTTGCCCGGCGCGGAACTGGCTGTATTGGCGGAAATATTTCATCCGTCGGTAGGCTTCGTTAAAATCTTTTGCCGAAAGGATATAGATTAATTTATCGTATTTTCCCCTGTTTTTCCAAGCGTGAAATACCATCCGGGCGTATTCGTCTTTCAGTTTTTCCATTTCGCTGTTCATTTGCTTTACTTGGAGCGCTGTTTCCCGGATTTGGCGTTCGGCGAGTTGAATTTCTTTTTCCAGATTGCTTATCAGCAGATGATACCGTTTGATCTGGCTGTTCAGCAGGATGATTCTGTTCAGCGATTCTTTTCGGGTTTCCTGTGTCTCTTTCAGGAAACCGCTGATGGCGTCTATTTCTTTCAGGGTTTTCCGGCGCCGGTCTTCCAGTTCCTGCCTCGACTGTGCGCTTGCTTCCACCGCCAGCAGGAGCGGCATGAGGATAAGAAGAAATCTGGCTAAAGACAACACGGCCTATATATTATCATATTTTGATATGTTCGAGGGGTCTATCTCCTTCAGGATTTTTACCACCCTGCTTTTTTCTTCTGCCGGTGAATTGCTGAAAATTTCCACCCATTCGTTTGCCTTCACCTCGAAGGTGATTTGCAGCAGCGACATGTAGGGGTCGGGCTTGCGGCGGTACACTTCCTGCAAAAGTTGCAGGTATTCCGCGATGTCCCGGCGGGCGTCATTGGGTTTGGCGTTCATCCTGTCCAGGCCTTGCCGGTAGTATTTGTAAATAAATTCGCGAACGTTGCGATAACGGTCGTCGAGGAAATTCTGCGCTATCCAGTAGCGGTTGCGGCTGCTGCTGGAGCCTTCGTTGGCGCGCCATCCCTTTTCTCCCGACTGCTGTGCGTTGATCACGATGTTTTCCGCCTTGCGAAAGTAGGGTGTGCCGCCGTTGAGCGAAAACGAATCGTAGTCTATCCCCAGCATGATGTACACATAGAAGGCGATGATGGAGGTAAGATTCGACTGAAAGGAGGTTTCGCTATATTCCAGCGGTTCTCCCTCGACGTAGTTGAATTTCACATTCTCGTCCTGAAAGTTGAACATCGTGGTGCTGTACGTCGAATGGTACACCGGACGGCGCGACTGTACCTGCAACGAACCGGTGAAACTGTTGCCCGTCATGCTCTTGATGTTGAGCATCATGTTACACTCGATGCGCTCTTCGGGCGCAAAGGTGTTGTTCGTCCATATCCTTGAATTGACAAACTCAAAAAGGGCTGTTTGCAACGCATCGGTTACACTTTTGTTCGATCCCTGAATTTGAGTGGTTACCAACTGAATGTTGCATCGCAATTCCTGCGCGGGCAATAGCGCAGGAAAGGTGGCCGTTGCCGCCAGCAACCATCCACTCATCCCCTTTAA
This sequence comes from Bacteroidales bacterium, assembly GCA_031271175.1. Lineage (GTDB taxonomy): Bacteria > Bacteroidota > Bacteroidia > Bacteroidales > UBA4181 > JAIRLS01. Next base: position 2,410 of record JAISWE010000001.1, read on the forward strand.
ACGACTTATGATCTGCATCTTTTTTTTCATGAAACGGCTTCACTTCAAAATCACGCCAAAACTACATCTTTTTTTATTCAATACAAAATAATTCCTCTTTTTGTGAAAAAAATAAACCTGTGAAAAACCTGTCCGGCCTCAAGAAAACAATGGCTTTTTTTTTCTTTGATCATCTGGGTTTCCGGTTTGACGGCACAATCGAAAAGACATGAACCCGAGTGGGCGTCCATCGACAGCGGAAGTTCCGCCAAAGGAAAATATTCCTACAGCGAAAAAAAACTGACCCTTCTACTGCCCGCCCTTACCCCCGCCACCACTCCCTGCCACCATACATGGACGGGTAAGTTCAAATTGACAACGGACAATTGACAAATGTCACGGAAAAATATTACTTTTGCAAAAAAAATATGCGAAAGAAAAAGATAATAACGGTGTTTTGGAGTGTCGTAGCGGGAGGCTTTTTGTTTCTTGCGCTACTGTTTGTGCTGATTACCAACGGCAAATTCGGGTTTATGCCTACCTTTGAGATACTGGAAAATCCGCAGACCAACCTTGCCACCGAAGTGTATGATACCAACGGCGAACTGTTGACGACTTTTTATCTGGAAGAGAACCGAAATCCCGTCACATACAATGATTTGCCGCCCTATTTGGTGAATGCGCTGATCGCCCGCGAAGACCACCGCTTCGAAAGCCATTCGGGCATCGATGGAACAGGACTGATACGGGTTGCGGTGAAAACCCTGCTGATGGGACGCAGCGGGGAAGGCGGCGGAAGCACCATTACACAGCAGCTGGCCAAGCAACTTTTCAAACGCGACACAACACGCTACCATTGGGCGGTGGTGCGAAACCTCCACATGGCTACCATCAAGTTCAGGGAATGGGTGATTGCCGTACGGCTGGAAAAACAGTACACCAAACAGGAAATCATCGCCATGTACCTGAATGCCGTCTTCTTCGACTACAACGCCTTCGGCATCAAATCCGCCGCCCGCACCTATTTCAAAAAAGACGTCGATTCCCTGAAAATAGAAGAAGCCGCCCTGCTGGTCGGAATGTTGAAAGCGCCCTCCGCATACAATCCGGTGAGAAATCCCGGACGCGCCTTCATCCGCCGCAACAACGTACTGTCGAAGATGGAAGAGCATCACTTTCTGAGCAGGCGAGAAGCCGATTCGCTGAAACTGATACCGCTGAAATTGAATTTCGAACGGCAAGACCACCACTCGGGCAACGCCCTCTATTTTAGGGAATACCTGCGGCTTACGATGAACAAGAAATATCCCGACAGGGCGCTCTACCGGAATGAGGACTCTTTTGTGGCCGACTCCCTCCAGTGGGTGGAGAACCCGCTGTTCGGATGGTGCAACAAAAACTTCCATCCCGACGGGAAACCCTACAACCTCTACACCGACGGACTGAAAATATATACCGCCATCGATGCACGAATGCAGCGTTATGCCGAAGAAGCCGTGAAAACCCACATGAAAGAATCGGTACAGAAAGACTTTTTCAGGGAAAAGAAAGGACAGCCGCGCGCGCCCTTTACCGGAGACCGGGAACTGACAGACGCCGACATCGAAAACATCATGAAGCATGCCATGACGCAAACCGAACGATACCGTAAACTGCGCGAAAAGGGAGACGCTCCGGCCGCCATCCTGAAAAACTTCAAAACCCCGTGCAAAATGACCGTCTTCTCATGGAACGGCGACATCGACACCGTCATGACCCCATGGGACTCCATCCGCTGGCACAAAAGTTACCTGCGCGCCAGCATGATGGCCATGAACCCCCATACCGGAGAAGTAAAAGTATATGTGGGTGGCATCGACTACCGGCACTTCAAGTGGGACGGCGTAAAAGTACAGAAAAGACAGGTAGGCTCCACCTTCAAACCGTTCCTCTACACCACCGCTTTCGAAGAGAAATCACTGAACCTGACGCCATGCTACAAAGTGCTCAACGTAGAACAGTCGTTCACCGTGGGAGACACGACATGGAACCCCAAAAGTTCGGGCAAAAAGGAAAACCTCTACAAACAAGTAACGCTGAAATGGGGGCTGGCCACTTCCGAAAACAACATCACAGCATGGCTGCTGAAACAGGTGTCGGCGGCAGCAGTGGCGGAAATGGCACGCAAAATGGGCGTCGTCAGCCGGATCGATGCCGTGCCGTCGATCGTGCTGGGAACGCCGGAAATCAGCCTGTTCGAAATGGTAGCCGCCTTCTCCGTATTCCCCAACAAAGGCGTCTATTCCTCACCCATTTTCGTCACCCGGATCGAAGACAAAAACAGCAACGTCCTGCAACGTTTCCGTTCCGAAAAAGAAGAAGCCATCAGCGCACACACGGCATACCTGATGGTAAACATGCTGGAATCGGTAGTAAAGGGAGGAACGGCATCCAAACTGCGCTACCGGTACAACCTGAAAAACGACATCGGTGGGAAAACAGGCACCACGCAAAACCATTCCGACGGATGGTTTATCGGCATCACACCCGATCTGGTAGCCGGCGTATGGGTAGGCGGCGAAGACCGCTCCATCCATTTCGACGACATGAGAGTGGGGCAGGGATCTGCCACGGCGCTGCCTATTTTCGCACTGTTCATGCAGAATGTATATGCCGACAGCAGGATAAACCTTTCCCAGGGCGCCTTCGAACGCCCCGAAGGATTCGGCGTAAACATGGATTGCGAAGTGGAAAACAGCAATGGAGAAACGTATAACGATTAAAATTTAAAATTTGTTTTGGAATTTCGAATAACAGATTCGGACAGCCGGAGCGCGGCGCGTTGCGGAGTGCTGACCACGGCGCACGGCGAAGTGGAAACACCGGCCTTCATGCCCGTAGGCACGCAGGGTACGGTAAAAAGCATCCACCAGCGCGATCTGGAACAGGATGCAAAAGCCCGAATCCTTTTAAGCAATACCTACCATCTGTTTCTGCGGCCGGGCATGGACACACTGAAAGCGGCCGGAGGACTGCACCGGTTCATCGGATGGCAGCGCCCGATACTTACCGACAGCGGCGGCTTCCAAGTGTTTTCCCTCTCCGATATCCGCAAGCTTAAGGAAGACGGCGTCGAATTTCGTTCCCATATCGACGGAAGCAAGCATTTTTTTACGCCCGAACGGACGGTGGACATCCAGCGCATCATCGGAGCGGACATCATGATGGCTTTTGACGAATGTACGCCCTATCCCGCCGATTTTGCCTATGCAAAAACTTCCATGGAAAGAACCCTGAGATGGCTGCACCGCGGATGGAAACAGTTCCGAGAGAGCGAACCGCTGTATGGCTATCCGCAAACTTTTTTCCCTGTCGTACAAGGAAGCATCTATCCGGAACTGCGCCGGATATCTGCCGAACAGACCGCCGAAGCCGGCTGCGAAGGAAATGCCGTCGGCGGGTTGTCCGTCGGCGAACCGGTAGAACAGATGTATGAGATGATCCATCTGGTAAACAACATTCTTCCCATCGGCAAACCCCGCTACCTGATGGGAGTGGGAACGCCTTCCAACCTGCTGGAATCCGTCGCCCTGGGAATAGACATGTTCGACTGCGTCATGCCTACCCGCAACGGACGCAACGGTTCCCTCTTTACCATGGAAGGACAGATCAACATCAAAAACGAAAAATGGAAACATGATTTCTCGCCGATAGAAGAAAACGGCGCATCCTTTGTAGATACCCTGTTTTCCAGAGCTTATCTCCGCCATTTGATTATCGCCGGGGAAATGCTGGGAGCGCAGATATCCAGCCTTCACAACGTCGCCTTTTACCTCCGGCTGCTAAGCGAAGCAAGGGAAAAAATAAAAGACGGTACGTTTATTGTATGGAAAAAAGAAATGACAAAACGTTTATCACACAAGTTATGACATGGCGTAAATTCAAATTGGGAAAACTGGATGCCTATATCATCCGGCAATTCATGGGAACGTTCTTTTTTTCGCTGCTGCTGATCATTCTCATCGTGATTATTTTCGATATTTCCGAAAGAATCGACGATTTTCTGGCGAAAAGCGTTTCGTTGAAAGACATCATTTTCGATTATTATCTCAATTTCATTCCCTATTTTGTTACGCTGTTCAGTTCGCTGTTTATTTTCATTGCCGTGATATTTTTCACTTCCAAACTTGCCTACAACAGCGAAATCATTCCCATTCTCAGCAGCGGCATCAGTTTCCGCAGGTTTCTTTATCCGTACTTTATCAGCGCCTGTATGCTGGCCATATTCGCCTTTTTCCTGAATGACGTCATCATGCCGGCGGCCAACAAGAAACGGCTTGCCTTCGAGGATGTGTACATCAAGGCGCCGGTGATGTACATGAAAGAGAATGTACACAAACAGGTGGAACCCGGCCTGTTTGTCTATCTGGAATCTTTCAACCGTTCCGAACAGGCCATCCGTTTTTCGATCGAAAAATACGATGACGAACGGCTGGTTTCCAAACTGATGTCGGACAAAGCCGTATGGGACAAAGAAAGGGAGAAATGGACTATCATGAAATACTACGTGCGCGACATCGATTCTCTGGGACGCGAAACCCTGTCCTCCGGCGAAAAACTCGACACTACCATCAACCTTCATCCCACCGAGTTCAAACGGCGCGATAATTTCGTTGAACAAATGAGCATGTCCGAATTACGCGATTTTATTGATGAACTGCGGATGGAAGGCTCCGACAACATCAACCAGTATATCATTAAATTGCACGAACGCATCGCCGGCCCGTTCTCCACTTTCATCCTTACCCTGATCGGCGTCAGTCTGTCCTCTCGCAAAGTGCGCGGCGGAATAGGCATTCATGTGGCCATCGGCATCACCCTGTGCTTCCTCTACATCCTTTTCATGCGCTTTTCGTCGGAGTTTGCGTCCAAGGGGAACCTCAGCCCGGTACTCGCCGCATGGATACCCAACCTGATTTTCGGACTGATCGGAATACTGCTCTACCGCCTGGCGCCGAAATAAGCCCGAAAAGCAGGCAGGATTTTATCGCCTTCCTTTACCTCCAACACTTTTCATTTCAGCCATTTTTCCAATGCTGCGTAGTCTCTAATAATTTATCGAAATCCGATTGATAGGTTTTATTCTGAATAACGCGGAACTTTTCAAATTCTTTTTCGGCAAACGCTTTGGCTATTTCGTGCGTCACTTTGCCGTTATCCTGCAAAATCTCGCGTTCGTTAAATTGCAGGAAAGCATTCAATTTTTCCACCCAATCGCTCATATACATCACTTTAAGCTGCTTAGCCCTGTCTTCGGCATAATCCAGGTACATGGATACAATGCGGTTTAGACCTTCCATTTCCTCAGTGTTCAAATAATTTTTTGCGATACTCACATCGCTTTTACGAATCCTGCCCTGCGGTGCGTTTTTCCACGAAGTAAGCCCCATATTCGGTTTGGCGTGGTCGGCGCGATGATAGACGATTTCCGCAGCCGTTTCACGGGCAATCGCCCAGTGCAACTTGTTTTGGACTGTAGCAAAAAACTGCTTTGTCGTTTTGCTGTTTACATCATAATCGGCGCTGCAATCGGCATAAATGTCGGTAATTTTCTGATAAAAACGGCGTTCGCTGCTGCGAATATCGCGAATGCGTTCTAAGGTTTCGTCAAAATAGTCCTGCCCAAAAATATATTCGGGATTTTTCAGCCGGTTCACATCAAGCACAGCGCCTTTTTGGATATACGTTTTGAGAATCTCCCGCGCCCAGTTCCGAAAAAGAATCGCCCTTTGAGAATTGACGCGATAACCGACGGCAATCACCAAATCAAGATTGTAAAATGTTGTATTATAGCTCTTTCCGTCGGCGGCAGTTATTTCCATTTTGGAAACAACTGAATTTTCCTGCAATTCGCCGGTCTCAAAAATGTCTTTCTTTTTTGCCATTTTATTTTGTGTTTTTTGCTTTTCGAGTGATAC
>JAISWE010000030.1 GCA_031271175.1 Bacteroidales bacterium
CGGATAACCATTGCCGCCGAAAGCTTCTATGGCGAACTTGCCGCCAGGCAAGAAATCTCCGCCCGCGACACCGCTTCCGGCATCACCGTGCGCATCGCACCCGTTCCGGGCTACGCTGATGGCGACAGCATCGCCATCAGCGTAGCCGTCCCGGAAGATACCGTCCGCATCGCAGCCAACATACCCGTGCAGCGCCTTTTGCCGCCGCCGCCGAACCTCCTCCGCCGGTCGATACCCCTGTGGCTGATCCTACTGGCCGCCGCCGCGCTGATAGCAGCCATGAAATTTTTGCGCCGGTAAAAATTTTTTTTGCTATATTTGCATCAAATTTAATCGCTAAAACATACGACAATGGCAACAGCAAAAAAAACAGCAAAAAAAACGGCATTTTTAATTCGCTGAATTTAAGCGCAATTTGACGATTATAAAAATAATTTGCCAATTTTTCGCGCAATTAACAAAATTTAACATGCAGAATTGAAAAATTAAGATTACTTTTGCAAAAAGTTATTTGAATTGGCCATTTTAAAAAAAAATATGGCAAAAAAACATCCTTTTACGTCAAGTGATTTTTTTTGTCGCCGAAAAATGGCTTATGTAATTAATAGTTAAAACGTTACGTCATACTGTGAAACATGTAACATCGCTACAGCAAACAACATCAACTATAGGTAAATCCAGTATATCGGAAGTAATCACTTCGGGAAAAACGGTTTTCAAAAATCCGCCGCCGGAACCAATTTCAAGAAATTGTCCGCCGCCTTCAAGTCGTTTGGATTTATGAATAAACGTTTGATACCAATCCATATATAATTTTCTCAAAAATGGTTTATGCAAAATTATATCACGATGTATCAATGTTGTTCTCGGATCATCAAGATCGTATGGATGTAAATATTTTTTCACTTATCGCCCTTTCAATTATTTTCATTTTTATAAAAATTTACGCAAAGGTAAATGTTTTTTTCTTATCATGACGCAAATACATCGTGTGAAGCAGTGGCAACGCATAAAAAATTTCAAAATCTATTAGTTATTAACAATTTATATCATTAGGATGTTGATAACTTTTTTATTATGAATGTATTATAGTGTGCATAAAATTTCCGATCTTAATGTACCATTAAATGACACACAAGACATGGCACAAACACCTTTATATGAGGGCTTTATAATGTGGGCACAAAATTTTAAAAATGAGGGTATTTTTGAACGTGTAATCGCTATTGACGGGAAAACAATACGCGGGTCAAAAGACAGTTTTCATCACAAATCACCATTACATTCAGTACATGCCTGGAGTGTAGAAAATGGAGTATGTCTTGGTCAAATGCAATGTGGAGAAAAGACAAATGAAATAACTACCATCCCTAAAATATTGGATTTATTTAATATTACCGGCAGTATTGTCTTCTTTGCTGAGCGAGAGCGGTCATGGATGTTTCGTATATTCAATTTTCGCAAGTAATTCAACTTTGCGGGTTTATGTATATTTTCGGATTTCAGCGGAAGAAGTATTTTTTTTGTTCGCGTTTGGCTTCTTTTTGTCGCGTCACATACATTTTTTTGCCGCCATAGGGATCGAAACCGCAGTAGTACATTACCGAGGAAAGCGTCATAGGCGTAGGAGTGAAATCCTGTACCTGTTCGGGGCTGGTCATGCACATGCTACGAAGAGTAGAAGCGAGCTGCCGCATGTCGGCTTCTTCGCAGGCGGGATGGCTTGACATGAAATATGGAATCAGTTGCTGTTGCAAATGTTCTCTGTGATTGATGTCATCGAAGGCAGCCTTCAAGGCGACAAAGAGTTCAAACGGCGGTTTGCGCATTGCTTTCAACACCTTGCCGGCAGTGTGTTCGGGCGCTACTTTCAGACGTCCAGAGACATGGTACAGCAGCAATTCCCTGAAATATTCCGCATGTGACGGGGTGTAGAAGCCGTTGGCGTTCATCAGCAAATCATAACGGATACCGCTGCCGATACAGGCTTTTTTGATGCCTTTCATTTTTCTTACGGTGCGGTAGAGCGCCAGCAGCGGTTCGTGGCCGGTATCGAGGTTTGGGCAGATACGGGGATAGATGCAGGAAAAACGGCTACAGTTGTCGCACTGCGTCCGGTTTTTGCCTTTCATGCCGTACATGTTGGCTGAAGGGCCGCCCAGATCGGATAAATATCCCTTAAATCCGGGTATTTGGATGATCCGTTCTATTTCTTTGACAATGGATGCCGTCGAACGGCAAACGACAAACTTGCCCTGGTGGGCTGAAATGGTACAGAAGCTGCATCCTCCGAAACATCCCCGGTGAATATTGACGGAATATTTGATCATTTCGAAAGCGGCAATGTGCTTGTTTCCGTACCTGGGATGCGGAAGTCTCGTGTACGGCAGGTCGAACGGCATATCCGCGTCCGCTTCGCCGGTCAGATATTCGGGAGGATGGACGATCAGGTATTTTCCGGCAACGGGTTCAATGAATCCGGAAGCGTGCCGTTTGTTGGATTCGGTTTCGATTTGCCGGAAATTTTCGGCAAATTTTCGGTTGTCTTCCGTGCAACATTCGTAAGAGTGCAGCCGGATATAGTTTTCGTATGATTTCGGTATGTTGTCCGAAAGGTAAGCGGTTTGCGGAATATTGCGCAGTGCGGCGAAATTTTCTTTTTGCAGCCGGCGGCGGGCTATTTGGCGGATAATATGTTCTCCCATGCCGTACACCAGCAGATCTGCTTTGCTTTCTACCAGAATACCCGGCAGCAGCTTGTCCTGCCAGTAGTCGTAGTGGGTCAGCCTTCGCAGGGAGGCTTCGATTCCGCCGATGACAACCGGCACATCCGGGTACAGGCTTTTTAGGATTCGCGAATATACCGATACTGCGTAATCCGGTCGGAATCCCGCCACATTGCCTGCCGTGTAGGCGTCGTCGCTGCGAATCCGCTTGTTGGCCGTATAATGGTTCACCATGCTGTCCATGCTTCCTCCGGAAACGGCAAAAAAAAGTCGTGGCGCGCCCAGTTTTTTGAAGTCGCGCAAGTCGTCCCGCCAGTTGGGTTGCGGAACAATGGCTACGCAAAACCCGTCGGCTTCGAGCACCCGTCCGATGACGGCCGCTCCGAAAGACGGATGATCCACATAAGCGTCGCCCGAAAAAAGGATGACATCCGGGGCGTCCCAGCCTCTTGCTTCCGTTTCTTTTCTGGAAGTAGGCAACCAGTCGCTCAGTTTTCTTTCCATGCACTTATTTTATTTTCGCCAGCAAAGCTTCCGGCGATACGTTCTGTTGCTCTCCGGTAAGCATATTTTTCAGTCCGATGCAGTTGTCGGCTATTTCCTTTTCACCGGCCATGGCCACAAAGGGGATGGCCTTGCTGTCGGCATAAGCCATCTGTTTTTTTATTTTGGCCGCTTCCGGATATATTTCAGCATGGATGCCTTCGGAACGGAGCATTTTGAGAAGCCGGAGCGAATACAGTTCTTCCGTTTTCCCGAAATTAACGAACATCAGTCGGGTGGTATGCACCGAATTTTCGGGGAAAGCGTTGAGTTGCATCATTACGTCGTAGATACGGTCGGCGCCGAAGGAGATGCCTACTCCCGACACACCGGGCAAGCCGAAGATGCCGGTGAGATTGTCGTAGCGTCCTCCTCCGCAGATGCTTCCCATTTCCACCTCCTTCGCCTTTACTTCCAGGATGGCGCCGGTGTAGTAATGCAGTCCCCGGGCAAGTGTCAGGTCAAGTTCAATATCGGTCGGAACGCTCAATGCTTCCGCCATATTCAGTATGGTGCGCAATTCGTCGACACCTTTCAAACCCGTTTCACTTCCGGAAAACAGGTTTTCCATTTGAGCCAGTTTTTCAAGGTTGCTTCCTGCCGGATGAAGTATCGGCTGCAAGGCTTCTACGGCTTCGGACGACAAACCTTTGCCGAGCAGTTCTTCGTTTACCTTCTCCTTTCCTATCTTATCCAGCTTGTCGATGGCAACGGTGATATCCGTAAGTTTGTCGATCCGGCCTATCCTTTCGGCTATGCCATGAAGGATTTTACGGTTGTTGATCTTTACCGTTACTTTTATTTTTAATTCGTTGAATACCTCGGCAATGATTTGCAGCAGTTCCACTTCGTTGAGCAGCGAATCGCTTCCTACTACATCGGCATCGCACTGGACGAACTCCCGGTAACGCCCTTTTTGCGGACGATCCGCACGCCATACCGGCTGGATCTGATACCGCCTGAAAGGGAAGACAATTTCGTTTTGGTGCTGCACAACAAAACGTGCGAATGGCACCGTCAAGTCATAACGCAAGCCGCGTTCGCACATCTGTAGCGATAATTTGTTCAAGTTTTGGGACGACCAGTCGTCTTTGTTCACCGCCGACAGAAAATCGCCCGAATTGAGCACCCGATACAGTAATTTGTCGCCTTCTTCGCCGTATTTTCCAAGTAAAACGGATAAGTTTTCCATTGCGGGGGTTTCAATGGGTTGAAACCCGAAACGCCTGAAAATCTTTTGAACGGTATCGAAAATATAATTTCGCCGCACCATTTCGGAAGGGAGAAAATCCCGTGTCCCTTTGGGTATGGATGGTTTTTGCATGTGATGATTCTTTACGACCGCAAATGTATATGAAAGTTTTGAGATAGGCAAGGGCAAAGACAACGCAGTTTGAAATTGAAAACCAACAATTGGTAATTAATAGATGTAAATCCTTTGATGCCGGTCGGGTAAATATCCAAATTCGCGGATATAATCGGTCGGCGTATAGTGGAATGTTTTTTTGAATTGTTTGTTGAAATTCGACAGGTTGTTAAAACCGCATTCAAAACAAATCTGGGAAATGGTCAGTCTTCCTTCCAGCAACAGTTTGCAAGCATAATTAACCCTCAACTCAATGAGGTATTGCGTAAATGTTTTGCTGGTCTTTTTTTTAAAATACCGGCAAAATGCGCTCTTGTTCATATCCGCATATTTTGCTACAGCGTTCAGCGTCAAGGAATGATACCCTGTTTTGATGATATAGGATAACACCTTTTCGATCCTTTGGTCGGTATGCACATAAGCGGTTTCCGCGACTGCTTCATTGCTGTTCAGCATCCTGATGTCGGACGAGTGGCTCATCAACGAAAGAATATTGATAAAACCCAGAAGTTGGGATAATCCTTTCTGTCTAAGAAGTTTTACAAGAAGTTCCCTGATTTTCCTGTTGCTATTTTTATTGTTGCCGAAATAGACGCCGGCGACAGACCGTTTCAGCATTTGCTTAATAGGATAAAATTCCGGATAATGATGAATGGCATGGTTGAAAAAATCATGCGAAAACTGCACGATGATGCTGTGTACCCGAAAATTGGGATCGTTGTTATAGTAACTGTCGTCGTTGCGGTACATGTGAGGCAGAAAACTGCCGTGAAGCACCAAATCGCCGTCGGAAAAAGATTCGATACTGTTTCCGACAAACCGTATCCCCGTGCTTTTTATGATGTAAACAAGTTCATATTCACTGTGAAAATGCCACGGGTAAGTAAAATGATCATAATCGCACCACTTGACCTTAATGGGAGAACCCTTAAGATCCAGTTGTTCATGCATTATATTTAACAGTTCAGTTGTTCCTTTCATGTTTTAGGTTTGAAAATACATCGCAAAAATAGTAATTATCTCAAAATATCCTTTCGGAGAGGTAAAATAAAAGTAAAAAACCAAAATTTTTCTCCTTGCTGACACGAGATAATCGCATTTTTTTTCAAATTGCAAAAATAGCATCATAAATGGCAAATTTAGCATCGGTTTTTTCTGCATAAACAATATATCTTTGTATTTTTATTTAAAAGAAATAAAGTTTTGTATTAAGTAGTAATATATGTTGTATAAATAATTAATAATAAATATTTTAAAATGAATACACGAAGAAGTTTTCTGAAAAAAATCACCTCTGCGGGGGCAGGTTTAATAGCAGTTCCCACCATTGTTCCCGCGTCGGTATTGGGAGCAAACGCGCCGTCCTCCCGTATCAACATAGGGGCTATCGGTACGGGGCGTATCTCACGGGATCACGACATGCCGGGCGTTTGGAAATACGATTATGCCCGGATTATTGCCGTGGCCGATCTGGACGTCCGCAGGGCAAACGAGGCAAAGGCGCTGGTAGAAAATCACTATTCCCAAAAACTGGGCAAAGCGTATCATGGCGTAACCCTTTACGATAATTATCTGGAATTGTTGGCCAACAAGGATGTGGATGCGGTACTGATCAGTACGCCAGACCACTGGCACGCCAAACAAGCCATTGATGCCGTTCGTGCAGGCAAGGACGTTTATCTGCAGAAACCGACCTCGCTGACCATTGACGACGGACGCAAAATGAGCAATGCCGTTAATGCCAGCGGACGAATACTGCAAATAGGCAGCCAGCAGCGTTCCATGGAACAGTTCCGGATAGCCTGCGAATTGGTCAGGAATGGACGCATCGGACGCCTGCAAACCATTGACGTGCGGCTACCGGGCGACCCTCCGGGAGGCAATACCGAAGAAATGCCCGTACCCAAAGGATTCAATTACGACGAATGGCTGGGACAGACGCCTTATGTATATTACACCGTTGACCGCGTACATCCGCAGCAAGGCTACGGAAGACCGGGATGGCTGCGCTGCGAACAGTTCGGCGCAGGCATGATTACAGGATGGGGAGCGCATCATTTCGACATCGCACACTGGGCTATGGACAAAGAATATTCCGGCCCGGTGGAAATAACAGGAAAAGCGGAATTTCCCGCCGCCGGATCGGGCTTGTGGAACGTACACGGACGGTATGAAACGCGAATGGTATATGACAATGGTGTAGTAGTGACCGGAACTACCGATAGCAAGGAAAAACCTAACGGCCTCCTGTTTACCGGCACCGAAGGATGGATATTCGTCAGCCGGGGAGCATACGCCGCTTCGGCCAACGAACCGGTCAGCAGCAAATCCAAGGCTTTGCAGGCCTCCGATCCGAAGATCCTTTCACCGCTTACCGAAAATGACACGGTGAAACTCTACAAAAGCACCGATCATCACGGCAATTGGCTGGAAAGTATCCGCACGCGGCAAATGAACATCACACCCGCCGAAGTCGCACACCGTTCCTGCACGGCCTGTCTGTTGCAACACATCGCCATGAAACTGGATCGCACACTTTACTGGGATCCGGTGTTGGAAAAGTTCAAAAACGACGACGAAGCCAATGCCATGATCGCCCGTCCGCAACGACCGCCTTATCATTTCTGATGCTTTACTATTTCGTTAACAATTAAAATAAATACACACATGAAAAAAATATTTTTGAAAATCATCCCACTGTTCTTTTTTTATTCCACCTTCGCCCAGGATGTGGTTGTATCGGCGGTACGCATCGGCGACCGCATAGACGTCACCATCGGCAAACATTTTTTTACCGGCTACCGGTTCGATGCCGATGAAAAATACCCCTTCTTTTTCCCGCTCAACGGCCCTGTATCGGGCTACGGCGTTACTTCCCTCCGTAACGGCATCTATCCGCATCACAGTTCGCTTTTTTTCGGCTGCGACAAGGTAAATGGCGGCAACTACTGGCAGGAAGGACTTGACCGCGGGCGCATCGTTTCGCTCGGCGCACGCATCGTTGAGGGAAAGGGCAGCAGAGTGGTCATTGAAGACGAATGTATCTGGAAACGTCCCGATGCCGAAGCGCCGATAATAGACCGCCGCCGAATCGTCATCAGTGCGCCTTCCAAAGACTTGTATCAACTGGATTTCGATGTGGAAATGGAAATGCTGATAGATGTAACCATATTGAAAACCAACCACTCCCTGTTTAGCGCACGGATCGATCCCGACCTGTCCGTACAGTTGGGAGGCGTCATGGTGAACGCCGAAGGACAACAGGGCGAAAAAGAAACATTTGGCGCAGCCTCCCCGTGGATCGACTGTTACGGGACAAGAAAAACCGGTACGGAAGGATTGGCGATCCTGCAACATCCTTCCAACAAGTGGTTCCCTTCCCCGTGGTTCACACGCGACTACGGCTTCATTTCCCCAACCCCGATGTACTGGCCGAAGGACGACAAAGCCACCGTACTGAAAAAAGGAGAAAAAATAAAACTCCGCTATCGGGTGCTGGTACATGGCGGCGATACCGGGAAGGCCGGCATCGCACAACGATATGAACAATACAAAAAAGAATAAGTAACTTTGTAAATAAAAACTAAAATATAAAAATGATGAATATTGATTTAACCGGAAAAGTAGCGGTAATCACCGGTGGCGGTGGCGTATTGGGCGGCAGCATAGCGCGCAGCCTGGTCGAAAACGGTGTAAAAACAGCCATACTCGATATCCGCCGGGAACAGCTGACACAACGTGTCGAAGAACTTTCCCGCTACGGCGAAGCATCAGGATGGCAGTGTGATGTGCTGGACAAAAGTAGTCTGGAAAACGTCAGGGAAAAATTGTTGTCCGAATGGGGCAGAATTGATTTCCTGATCAATGCGGCGGGAGGCAATATGCCCGGTGCAACGCTTGCCGAAGACCAGACCATCTTCGACATGAAATTCGACGATTTCAACAAAGTGACGGATTTGAACCTGAACGGAACGGTGTATCCCGGCATTGTATTCGGCAAAGCAATGGCAGAACAGGGAAGCGGAAGCATCATCAACATCACTTCCATGGCCTGTTTCTCAGCCATTACGCGCGTACCCGGCTATTCGGTCGCAAAAAGCGGAGTCGCCATCTTCACCCAGTGGATGGCAATGGAAATGGCATTGAAATTCAGTGAAAAAATACGTGTCAATGCCATTGCGCCCGGCTTTTTCATCGGCGACCAGAACAGGGCAGTACTTATCCATCCGGATGGATCGTACACCGAAAGGAGCAAAAAAGTGCTGGCACGCACCCCAATGAAACGATTCGGCAATATCAGCGAACTGAACGGAATGGTGCATTTCCTCTGTTCGCCACATGCAAGTTTCATCACTGGAGCCATCATCCCCATCGACGGCGGTTTCAGTTCCTTTAGCGGAGTATAATCATTTCTATATCAATTTAATATGCTGGAAAAAACATGGCGATGGTTTGGGCAAAATGACCCTGTAACGCTGAACGACCTGAAACAGATGGGAGTAGAAGGAGTAGTAACATCACTGCACCATATCCCCCCGGGCGAAGTATGGCCGGTAGAAGAAATCCGGCGCGTACAGCAGGAAACCGAAAAACACGGGCTTTACTGGAGTGTGGTGGAAAGCCTGCCGGTGGCCGAAGGAATCAAAATCCGTTCGAAAGACAGCGAACGGCTGACAGATAACTACCGGCAGTCGCTTCGCAACCTCGCCGCCTGCGGTATCGACACGGTGTGCTACAACTTCATGCCCGTACTCGACTGGGCAAGAACCCATTTGCAGTACAAAAACAAACAGGGAGGCGAAACCATGCTGTTTGACTTTCCCACCTTTGCCGCTTTCGACATATACATCCTCGGACGGGAAAACGCACAAGCAGACTACCCGGACGCCATGCTCCAAAAAGCGGAACAGCTCGCCCTGAAAATGACCGAAACGGAAAAGGAAACGCTTGCACACAATATTATTGTCGTCACCCAAGCTTTCATTCACGGTTCGGTATCCGACGGAAAAGATTACCGGCAGCGCTTTCTGGATTACCTGAAAACCTACCGGGACATCGGAAAAGAACAGCTGATACAACACCTCTCGCTGTTCCTGAACAACGTGATCCCTGTTGCAGAAGAAACAGGGATCCGGATGTGCATCCATCCCGACGATCCGCCCTTTCCCCTGCTGGGACTTCCCCGCATCGCAAGCACAGTAGACGACCTCTTGCACATACTTGCACAAAACCGTTCGCTGTCCAACGGTATCGCGTTTTGCACCGGATCGCTTTCCGGACGACCGGACAACGACCTGACGGCAATGGCGCAACAATTAGCCGACAGAACACATTTCATCCACCTGAGAAACACCGCCCGGCTGACGTCCGACAGTTTTTACGAATCGGGACACCTGTCGGGAAGCGTGGACATGTACGCCGTCGTCAAAATACTGCTGCAAGAACAGATCCGAAGAAAAAAAGCAGGATGGAACAATTTCCGTATGCCTTTCCGTCCCGACCACGGCATCCGCATACTGGACGACTTCTCGCGTCAGTCGAATCCGGGCTATCCGCTTGTCGGACGCCTGAAAGGACTGGCCGAAATAGACGGCCTGCAAACGGCAATCTCACGGCAGCTACAGGATAGTGAATAGTGAATAACGTGCCTTTTTTAGGCTCTACCTGTCAGGTATTTGTTCACTGTTCATTAGCAGGTACTATTTTTTCCAAAATTCATAATAATTAAACCATTGTTCTGGATATTTTTTCACAATAATTTCCAGTTCTTTGGCAAACGTTGTTGCATAAAGTGCGGCTTTTTCCTTTTTGGAAAGCGTATCGGCATGTTCAATCCTGATGGGGCGTACATAAAGATGGTATCTGGAAAGGCTTTCTTTCATCACGAAAATGGCTATTACCGGCACGTCAAACTGCATCGCCATCATGAATGCGCCTGTAGGAAAGTCGGCTTTTCCTTCCAGAAAGGAACATTCGACATATCTTTCGCTGCCGGATATCCTGTCGCAGGGCGTGCTTACTGCGTTTCCTCCCGAAAGCGCGTCATTAACGGCAAAGATATGCGACAAATCGTTGTCCACCGGAATCAGGGAGATATGATTTTTGTGCAGCACCCTGGTTCTGTTTTTCATGATTTCCTTCGTTTCCCCTCCATATACCAGCGTATGGATCACTTTCCGGTTTTGTTGCAGCAGATACCCGCTCAGTTCGAAATTTCCCGTATGCGAACTGGCGATAATGAAGCCCTTTTCGCCTGCGATCAATTCCTTGAAATATTGGTTTCCAGTGAATTGCAGGCTGAAGTTGTGTTTTCCCGAATATACGGAAAACCTGTCCAGAAGGCATTGTCCGAAGACAAAATGGTTACGGTAGGTTTTCAGGAAAGCCCTGAAGGGAGAACAGTGGAAATGTTTCCTGAAATATCTGTACACAGGCCGATATCCTTGTGGCCTGAACAGCATGTAAAACGGGATTACCAGCGCCATTACCGCATAGAGCGTCTTTATGCCGACCATCCGGAACAACAGTAGCAAGGCTTTCTGTCCCAAAACGCTTCCGCCTGTTACCCCTGCCCATTTTCGCTGATGATTCGCAGCCATTCTCGCCCGAACGGGGATTATTGATCGCCTACTTTGGATTCGATATAATCGTAGAAAGCGTTCAGGGTTGAAACGTTTATCATCTCGTTGGGATTGATTTTAAACTTGAAATCGCGTTCTACAATCACAACAATATCGACAAAATCTAAACTGTCGATACCCAAATCATCTTTCAATCGAGCGGCAGGTGCAAGTTTTTCTTCTTCGATTTCTAACTCCTCGATTAAAAATTTATTGACGATCTTGATGATTTCTTCTCTTTTCATTTGCTTATGGAATTGTTTTATTATATTTTTTTGATAATCAATGCGCTGTTGGTGCCGCCGAAACCGAAGGAATTGGATAAAAACACGTCGATTTTTTGATTCTTCGTTCGGGGAACGATGTTTAATTTGGCGGAATATTCGTCCGGTTGTTCGAAATTCTTGTTGGGAGCGATGAATGAATGGTGCATCATGATCAGTGAATATACGATTTCGCTGGCGCCTGCCATCCAGCATTCATGTCCCGTCATGGATTTGGTAGAACTGACGGCCGGTCGGTACGATCCGAATACGCGGTCGATAGCGATGGCTTCGAAGGCATCGCCTTGTGGGGTAGAAGTTGCATGGGCATTGATATAGTCAATGTCCTTTGCCGTTATTCCGGCGTTCGTCAAGGCGCGTGTGATGGCTCTTTCGCTTCCGGCGTCGCTGGGTTGGGAAAGGTTGGCGCCATTGGACGAAAATCCATATCCTACTATTTCTCCCAGAATGTGGGCGCCTCGTTTGACGGCGTGTTCGTATTCTTCCAGTATGAGGCTGGCCGCTCCGCCGCTGGGCACCAGCCCGTCGCGGGAAGCATCGAAAGGACGCGAGGCTTTGGCCGGCTCGTCCATACGGACGGAAAACGCGCTTAAAGCATCGAAACTGCCCATGGAGTAAGCATTGGTTTCCTGTGCGCCGCCGCAAAGCACCATATCCTGCAATCCGTCGCGGATGAAGATGAAGCCCAGTCCGATAGCGTGCGAACCGCTTGCACAGGCCGCGCTGATGGTCATATTGGCGCCTTTCAACTTGAAAATAGTGGACAAATTCATGGTCACCGTCGAGTTCATCGAACGGAAAATGGCTTCGGATCCCAGCAGCGTGGTGTCTTTTTTCGCTGCAATGGTGTTGTTGGCTTCGATGACTGCTTTTGCCGACGAGTCGTTGCCGTAAAAGATGCCTATTTCGTTGCTGTCGGCATAGTCCGTATCTATTTGTGCGATTTTCATGGCTTCAAGCGTTGCCATGTAAGCATATTCTCCCTGTTCGGACAGGCTGATGCGCGCTCGCCTGTCCAGCATCCCTTTCAGGGAAGGGCGTTCTACGATACCCGTCAATAACGAACGGTATCCATAGCTTTTGCGTTCGGGGTCCACACCTATGCCGGATTGGCCTTCATAGAGCGACTGTCTTACTTCCTCCAAGTTTTTTCCGATACAGGAATAGATCCCCATACCTGTAATAACTACACGTCTTTTCATGAATCCGAACGGTTAATTGAGATCAAAATTTAATTTTCCGGTTTTAATATATTTTTCCACCGATGCAATTTCCCTGTATTTGGGAGTATCCTCCACAAAAACAGGTACAATAGCGCGTATTTCATCGTATATCTTGCCTGTGGTTTCCGACAGTGAGTCCCGTATGTGCAGGCAGTCAACTGCCTGTACCAGCGCCATCAGATGAATGGCCATTACCTGAAAACCGTTTTCCACTACGTGTTTACATAGTAAGGCGGCGTTGGTGCCCATGCTTACGATGTCTTGATTATCGTTGTTGTTGGGAATGCTGTGCACATACATGGGGTTGGAGAGTGTCTGGCTTTCCGCCGTGGTGGAAGTGGCCGTGAATTGCGAAGCCTGTAGCCCGTAATTCAGCCCCAAGACACCCAGGTTAACGAATGGCGGCAAAATGTCGTTCACCTTGTCGTGAAAGATGTAATTCATCTGCCTTTCGACGAGCATGGTGAGTTTGGTGACGGCTATTTTCAGTTTGTCCATTTCAAAGGAAACGTAGTCGCCGTGAAAGTTCCCTCCGTGATATACGGTTGCCGTTTCAGTATCTACGACGGGGTTGTCGTCCACGGAATTAAGCTCGGCGACAAGCACTTTTTCCGCATTGTCCAGTTCATCCAGTACAGGCCCCAATACTTGCGGTACGCATCGCAGCGAATAGTAGGGCTGTACCTTGTGGGTCAATATACGTTCATGATGTTCATGGTAAAGCATTTTTTCCCGCTGCATGAGACATTTGCTTCCCTCTGCTATCCGCCGCATCCATGCCGCGATGGTTTGCTGTCCCTTGTGGTCTTTCAGGCCGTTCAGCGTTTCCGACATGAAATCGTCATACGAGGAAGCTATTTCATTTATCAGGACGGAAGCTGCGGTTGCCCATTTGAGCAGAGTGCGGGCATAAATCAGGTTAATCAACCCGATGCCGGTCATCACGGCTGTGCCATTAGTGATGGCCAGTCCTTCGCGCAGGTGCATCTGCAAGGGGGGAATGCTGCATTCCTTCAGCACTCCTGCCGTAGAGCGCCGTTCGCCCCGGTACGATACTTCGCCTTCGCCGATCAGTGCAAGTGCAATGTGCGACAACTGCACCAAATCGCCGCTGGCCCCGACGCTTCCGTGTTCAGGAACAATAGGATATATGTTGTGATTGATGAATTGCTGCAAAATGTCGATAACTTGTACATGTACGCCGGACTTTCCGCGAAGAAAGGTTTGCAACCGCGCTATCATAGCCGCTTTTACATAAAAGTCGGGCAAAGGATTTCCCGCTCCTGTGGAGTGGCTGCGGATAATATTATATTGTAACTGGCGAAGAGCGGAATCATCAATACGGTATTGCGCCATAGGGCCAAAGCCGGTATTGATTCCGTAAATGATTTTATCTGAAGCGAATTGTCGCAAAAAATCAAAACAGCTATTCACCCGAAACTTGTCTTCCGGTGATAAGGTAATGGGTTGATTGTCGAATAAGATGCGCTTAAAATCTTTTATTTGTAACATTATCAAAATACTGCTGAAAAATTCCGCGCAAAGTTAGCAAAAAAAAATAAAAAAAAGCATTAAAACGCTAAAAAGTATTGAAAATTTCCGATTCATGCGAATGGCCGGAAAGTTCCACGCCCATGAGGGTTTCTATCCATTTCGGTGGAATGAACGTATGCATCTGCGTTCTCCCGACATTTTCGCGGCAATTTTTCCCAAGTTAGAACTCCGGTCGGTTATTCACTATTCACTATTCAGAAAGTAGATGCTGTGGCAGACGACAATGCCTGCAGTTTCGGTGCGCAGCCGGCTTTTTCCCAACGTGATACATTCAAATCCGGCCGTTGATGCCTGTTGTATTTCGTTGGGGGAGAAATCGCCTTCCGGGCCTATTGCAACGGCGACGCTTTTGCCCGGTATGCAGGCGGTACGGATGTTTTTTCGGGGGCTTTGCCCGCAAAAGGCGATCAGTTTTCGGTCGCTTTCGCAGGTTTTGAGCCATTCCGTCAGCGGAAGCAGGGGATTCAGTTTCGGGAGGCAGGCTTTTCCCGACTGTTTCATGGCGGCTACGGCAATTCGCTGTAGCCGTTCCAGCGGGATGTTCTTCCGCTCGGAATGTTCGCATAGGAGAGGGGTGATTTCATCAATGCCTATTTCCGTCGATTTCTCGACAAACCATCCCAGCCGGTCGATATTTTTGGTTGGCGCAATGCCGATGTGCAGGCGGTACGGTTGTTTTTCGGCTTCCTGCCGTTTTCCGGTTACCGCCACTTCGCAATGTTCGGCATGGGCATGTGCAATGACGGCATTGTACCATCCGCCTTTTCCGTCTGTCAGTGTAATGCTGTCGCCGGTTTTCAGGCGCAAAGACTTGACGGCATGGGCGGACTCGTCTTTATCCAGCGTGCAGTGGTCGCCGCTGATGCCGGGTGCGTAAAAAACCATGCTGCGGAGGGATTACCTGAACCTGAGGAGTACGCCTACCCGGAAAGGTACGACACTGATATACTTGTTCAGCTGGGTTGTTCCGTTGTCCTGGGTTACTTTCAGGAAGTCCGCTCCAACGGTGGTCTGTTTCCGCGCAAGGAAGAAGCCGTCTTTTTCCCTGATGCGGTTTACCGTTTGCTGCGTTACGCGCTGATGGTATTTGGCGTACAGTTCTATTTCGAAGATTTCATTGATTTTCCCTGTCAGGGAGACGCCCGGCGAGAGCGCCGTCTGTTTGATCCCTCCCCTGATGTTCAGTCGTGTGGCGTCAATGGTTTTCCCTTCGACGTTGAAGGCTCCCAGATGGTTGTCTATTGTTCCGAAGTCGGCATAATAGCGTTCCCATCCGAATGCGGCGGAAAATCCGAGGTACAGCGGCATTCCTTCTTTCAGTCCGAAACGGTATTCCGCACCGATCTGGTGGTTAGCGACTTTCAGCTGTTTTGCCAGAGGATTGCCAGCCCCCATCCAATAGACGCTCCACTGCTCCGTCAGGTGTACTCCCAGCAGCAGATCCAGTCCGTAGGGGAGTTTTTGCGCCTTCCGGCTTTGACTGAAGGAAAGTGAGCTGCCTGCCACCGGATAGTCGAAGGCATAATCTCCTCGGACGGCGGTGACGCCCTGATAATGTATGCCTGCCCCGCCGTACAGTTTTTTGTGAAACTGTTTCCAGTCGAACTGTTTTTTCATCCGGTTGGTTTTTGCGTCGTGTTTGAGTACAATCAGGTTTTTCTCCTGATTGGCTCTGACTTTTTCCATCAGTTCGTCCACTTCCGCCTTGTCGAATCCGGCGGTCATCACCTGGTCGATGTCTTCGGACTTGTGGAGCGATTCGAGCGTTTGCCGCAGGGCGCTGTCCTGCTGAAGGACGTTGTATCCGTCCCAGTAGTCGGGATGATAGTTTTCCGCCATCATGTAGAAGGGATCATGGTATGCCAGGCGCTGTTTTTTGGGAATCGGCGCGATGTTTTCCGTATGGATCTGCACAGTTACATGTTCGATAGAATTGTCGAAAACCATTCCTGTGGAATATATTTTCTTTTGGTCGGTATATCTGATTTGGTTCAGGTGCCATTTTCCGTCGTTGTGGGGGATGTACTGTACGGTTTCCGAAATCAGCGATCTGTCGAGTCCATCGCCTTGTATGGTGCGGGTGGTATTGACTTCTATTCGGATGTAGGCGTAATTGTCCGCTTCTATGTACAGTTTGCCGTGAATATCGTTTTTTTGATCGGAAAATCTGACGACATATACGTCGCGCCCGTCAAAACGGGTCATTTCTTCCTGCGTAAATTTGAAGTCGCCATAATGGTTGGGGTCTATCACTTTTGAACGCACCAGCACGTGGTCTTTGGCGATGAAAGCAAAAGCGCCGCCGTAGAAATGCATATATACTATGGAGTCGTACAATGGGATGATGCTTTTTCTTGATTTTTCGATGCGCACCTGCCCGTTGTTTTTCGGATTGTCGTAACTGTCCCTGTACACGTCCAGCATCGCCTCGGCCACTGCGACATACTTGCCGTCCGTTGTCTTATTGGTTTCCCGGTAGAAAACATCATAGTGGGCGGGGCGATCCGGGTAATTTTCAAGAATATGGCCGTATGCCCTGTTCATCAAGGTTTTTGTATTCAGTTTCGGCCTGGGTTGGGTGGCTGTAGTGTCGTTCACCGTAAGGGAAGTACTGTCGGTATCCGTCAAGGCCGCTGTTGGTTGGATGTCCTTTTTCATCTGTATCAGCAGCAGCGTATCCGTTCCTGTCAGCCATACGCTGTCTGTTTTGTTCCCGATGGAAGAGAAATAAAGGTACTGTTCCTGAAAATCTTGCGGGAAAGTGAATGTAAACCGTCCTTCGCTGTTGGAAGAGGTTCCTCTCATGGGATTTTTCGTATAAATATTGACTTCTCCCAACGGCTGGCTGTTTTCATCAATGATTTTACCCGTCACGTTTCTCATGGGTTTTTCCTGTACTGGAGCAGCGTGCAGGCGTATCCGCAACAGGCTGTCCGTCCCTGTCAGCCATACGCTGTCCGTTGTGTATCCGTTGGAAGTAAAATAGACATACTGATCCCGGAAATCCTGCGGGACAGCAAGGGTAAAGCGTCCCTTACCGTCGGAAGAGGTTTCTGTTGCGGGATATTTCGCATAAACGGAGACGCCGTTCAGCAGTTGGCCGCTCTCATCGGTGATGATACCCTCCACTTTCCGCACGGACTGTCGCTGTTGAGGAGCGTCGCCGCCGGTTTTTTCTTTCTTTGGAGGCAGTTCCGTCAGCCACACCGGCACCGTTACTACCACAATATCCGTAGGCGGCCCCGCTACATCGGCATGATTCACGGTATAAAAATGCGATTCTTTCAACCCGCTGTTAAGGATCATTTCGCTCTTCACGTGGTTGCTGCGTATTTTGGCTATGGCAGCGCTGCCGCTGCACCAGCCTTCCACTTTGACGAAGGCTCTTCCTGCTTTTATGTCCTCGCGATACTGCTCAATACTTTTCGCAAGCCGTTCTATTTCAGGATGATTGTATATCTTGTAGCGGTTGATGCGGTACCGGTAGAAGATACTCCGCTCGATAACGAAACTGAAAGTCAGCGTATCGTTTGTTCCCGGTGTTCCCGGAGCAGTCTGGAGAACGTTAGGCTCGTAAGTGCCGACAAATGCCGAAATAGTAGAAATAAAAGTAGATAATACGATCAATAAGATATATTTTAATTTGTTCATAATATAAATTTTTTGCAAAAATAATGGTTTTTTATCACATTTTTACTACATTAGGACATATTTTTTCTTTTTCCCCTTTCTGCAAACCGGAATAAATTCGATGAAAAGGCTCACTGACAATTCATTATGATGAGCAAAAAAAAATTCGTCAAAAATATTCAATTGTTTTTTGGTAAATAAAAACATTTTCATTAATTTTGCCTTTTAAAATTACTACCTTATCATCTTGGGGTTATTCTTTGATACGAACGAGATGAGAGGAGGGTTTTATTGGTGTATATGAACATTTTTCACACGCATAATACTATAAATAGTTGAATTCATGGGTAAAATATCTTATGTAACGGAAGAAGGGCTCCTCAGAATGAAAAAAGAGTTGGAGCACATGATCAATGTCGAGCGTCCTGCCATATCAAAGCAAATAGCGGAAGCGCGGGACAAAGGCGATTTGTCGGAAAATGCCGAATATGATGCCGCTAAAGATGCGCAAGGCATGCTCGAAGCGCGTATCCACAAATTGGAGGAGACCATCCGTAACAGTCGCATTTTGGATGAATCGCGTGTGGACACGTCGAGCATTCAGATACTCAACAGGGTAAAACTGAAAAACCTGAAAAACAACTCAGTTGTCGAATATCTGCTGGTATCGGAGTCGGAAGCCAACCTGAAAGAAGGAAAAATCGCCATCACCACACCCATCGGCAAAGGACTGATAGGAAAAAAAGTGGGCGATACCGTCGAAATACAGGTTCCGGCAGGAAAATTACAATTCAACGTGCTCGCCATATCACGCTGATGAAAGATCATCTTCATTAATTACATGACAATGACTGTTTTTTCAAAAATCATCGCCGGCGAAATTCCTTCGTACAAAGTAGCAGAGGACGGGAAAAATTATGCCTTTCTGGACATCAATCCCATCGCTCGCGGGCATGTGTTGGCAGTTCCCAAAACGGAAAACGATTATCTTTTCACCCTTAACGATGAATCATTGAGCCACCTCATCCTTTTTTCCAAACGGGTAGCCCTTGCCATTGAAAAAGCCGTTCCGTGCAAACGGATCGGAATGGCGGTGGTGGGACTGGAAGTTCCTCATGCCCATATCCATCTTATTCCCATCCAGGGCATTTATGACATTGACTTCACCCGTCCGAAACTGAAACTGACTCCCGAAGAAATGAAAGCAACCGCCGCCGAAATAGCAAAATTTTTCGCTGAAATAAAGGTTTAAAAATATAGCTTTGTGCCGAAGCGTATGGATGTGAGCGAACAGACATGTTCGGAATACCGTACCACCCGGAAAAGCCGTCAAAGGAGAAAATATTTCCGACAGTTAAAAAATAATGTCTTGTATCAATATAATCGGCATGTTTTTTGTACAGGAAGCTATGAATTTTCAATTGATAATATTCATATAAAATAAATCGTAATAATTCATAAAATCAATAAAATGTCCAAATTAGATCTAAGCAAATACGGCATCAGCAGCCATATCGAAGTCATACACAATCCTACTTATGAACAGTTGTATCAAGCTGAAATTGACCATGGAA
The DNA here is from genome assembly GCA_031271175.1 of Bacteroidales bacterium. Classification (GTDB taxonomy): domain Bacteria; phylum Bacteroidota; class Bacteroidia; order Bacteroidales; family UBA4181; genus JAIRLS01. The sequence continues at coordinate 19,521 of JAISWE010000030.1, forward strand.
ATCAGGGTTTTGAGAAAGGCGAACTGACCAAAACAGGCGCTGTTTCCGTCAAGACAGGTATTTTTACCGGACGTTCTCCCAAAGACCGTTATATTGTAAAGGATGCGACCTCCGAAAACAATATCTGGTGGGACGGTAAAATCAACAAACCGGTATCCACGGAAATCTGGGACGAGCTAAAAGCGCTGTCTATAAATCAATTAAACACAGCCTCCAAGCTTTATGTCGTAGATACTTTTTGCGGAACCAATGCCGACACCCGCATGAAAGTGCGTTTCATTATGGAAGTGGCATGGCAAGCTCATTTTGTTACCAACATGTTTATCCGCCCATCCCTGTATGAACTGGAACACTATGGCGATCCGGATTTTGTAGTTTTCAACTCCTCGAAAATCACCAATCCCAACTGGCAAAAACACGGCTTAAATTCGGAAGTATTCGTGCTGTTCAACCTCACGGTAAAGGAACAAATCATTGGTGGCACGTGGTATGGCGGTGAAATGAAAAAAGGCATGTTCTCGATGATGAACTACTATCTGCCGCTGAAAGGCATGGCATCCATGCACTGTTCCGCCAACGTGGGCGAAAAGGGCGATGTCGCCATTTTCTTCGGGCTGTCTGGCACCGGTAAAACCACCCTTTCCGCCGATCCGAAACGTTACCTCATCGGTGACGACGAACACGGATGGGACAACAACGGCGTGTTCAACTACGAAGGCGGCTGTTATGCCAAAGTAATCAATCTGAGCGAGGAAAACGAGCCGGATATCTGGCGAGCCATCAAACGCGACGCCCTGCTGGAAAACGTAGTGGTGAAAGCCGACGGGACACCCGACTATGCCGACGGTTCGATTACCGAAAACACCCGCGTATCCTATCCGATCTTCCATATCAACAAGATTGTACTGCCTTCCAAGGCGGGACATGCCAGCAAAATCATCTATCTGTCGGCAGATGCTTTCGGCGTGCTGCCCCCGGTCAGCATTCTCGATGACAGGCAGGCGCAATATCACTTTCTGTGCGGCTATACTTCCAAACTTGCCGGCACGGAACGCGGCATCACCGAGCCTGTACCCTCTTTCTCGCCCGCATTCGGCGAAGCCTTTCTGACGCTACACCCAACCAAATATGCCGATACGCTGGGCGGCAAGATGAAACAGCACAATGCGAAAGCCTATCTGGTAAATACAGGATGGAACGGAACCGGCAAGCGAATATCCATCAAGGATACCCGCGCCATCATCGACGCCATCATCGACGGGTCGATTGAAAAAGCGGAAAAACTGCATATTCCCATTCTTAACCTGACAGTGCCTAAGACGCTGAACAACGTGTCCGACATCCTTGATCCGCGCAAAACATACGCCAACGCGGCCGACTGGGAAACCAAAGCGAAATCGCTGGCTGCAAAGTATATCAAAAACTTTGAACAGTACACCGATACGCCGGAAGGCAAAGCGCTGATTACGGCAGGACCGCAATTGTAAAATAAGTTTTATTTCCGGCGCCTTTATTTACCTGAGAATGGCAACATCAGGATGATGCTCGAACTGTTTTAGTTTTTTTCGCTGATGTTTCTTACCAGCGTCATTACCTCTTCGTCGTAGTTGGCTTTGTCAAACAGTTCGAAAAAAAAGTCGATTTCGGCAGGAAAATTGTCCAGTGTTTCTTTAAGGATGGTCAGCCCTTGCAGGCGGTCGTCGTTGAGAAGGTAGAAAGCGGCCAGGTGATAACGCAGCATTGCCGAATCCGGAATATGGCGGATGCCTTCGGTGGCGATCTGCTGGGCGTCGGGATATTTTTTTTGTTGGGCGCAGGTTTGCGCGTAGCCATCCCAGTACAGTTCATCCTCCGGATTGATATCAACCAGTTGCCGGAACAGTTTTAATGCTTTGGCGTATTGTCGCATGTTGGCGCAGGAGGCGGCCAGCGCAAGCAGGTATTCCGGATTGTCACTGTCGAGTTTGAGCGCCTGCGATATGCAGCGGACAGCATCCTTGTAGTTTTCGGCTTGTGCATGGATGACGCCCATGCCATACCATGTATCGGCAAAATTTTCATCCATGGTCAACGCTTTGTCGAAAAACCTCATGGCAGTATTGTTATCTCCGGTTTTTCCGTAACATTCCCCAATGTAGCAATATGCGGCAGGGCTGTCGGGTTCGATTTCGAGATATTCCCCGTAAACTTCAACGGCTTCCATATAACGCTCCATGCTGGTCAGGGTATTGGCCTTGTTGAAAAGCGCCGAAGCATACGCAGGGTTGATCGCCAATGCATAATCATACGCTTCGATGGCCTTTTCGTCCTCATTCTTTTTATTGTACACGATGCCGAGGTTGTACCACACATGTTCCGAAAAAGGATCTTCATCCAGATATTTCAGATAATATGCGCTGCTGCTGTCCAGATCGTTGATGCGTTCATAGCAGTAGGCCAGATCGTAATACACGTAGTAATTGTCTGGATCCATGGCATGTACTTTCAGAAAATACTTTAGCGCCACTTTGTGTTGGTTGATTTGCTCGAAAGACATTCCGATGTCGTACAGTACGTAGATTTTGTCTTCGTCGGCCAGGGAAATGGCTTTCTCAAACTGTCGCTGAGCGTCGCGCGCCCTGCCCAGCAGGTTGAAGGCCGCGCCTTTCAACAGATAAACAAAATAGTCGCCCGATTCCAGCTGTTCCAGTTTATTGAGTAGTGAAAGCGCCTTGGCAGGCTGACCATTATCGATGAAAATTTCTGCAATGCGAAACTGTATGGAAGTGGCCGTCGGATACAGGCCTGCCGCATAATACGCCGCTTGCGCCGCTTGAGGAATGTCATTGGTATCCATGTAATAATCGATAATGTCCTCCAATTCTTCCACGTCAAAAAAACGCCGCTGATGGTTTTTGATCATGTCTTCCCAACGGTTCACCGACTTAAGCATTTCATCGTCATACCAAAAATCTCTCGAATCCATCTCGTTCAACAAGTTTAAAATACGCGGTAAAGATACGTTTTTTTATTTATCGTTGTATCTTTTTTTCGAAGAAAAACTTGTCGTGACGGTAAAAATACCTTTGATGACAGGGAATAGGCGCATCATGGCATGTCTTCTTCCGGTTGATAGGCCGCAAAAGTCTTATCGCCGTAAAAAACAATAATGCGTTCGATGTTTTTGTTTCGGAAAGTTGATAAAACGGATGATGGCGGCGGCTCTGCCTTTTCGCTTGCGCGGTTGGTGATCTGCGGCGGTTCTGGCGCCGCATTCGCAGAAAGGGTAGGACAGGGGAGAGGGCGTTCCTGTTCCGGGAAGGGAAACAGCTCTTTCTGCACATTACCAGGAGGATGCTTGTACATGCTGCCCTTGCCCAGCAGCAACCATTCGGCGTTTAAACGGGGATACGAAAGCAAAACAGTTCGGATAAAATCATACCCGGGATGATTCCGTCCCGACAATACATGTGACATGGTAGGACGATTAATGCCCAATTTGTCGGCAAAACCGGAAGGCGTCAATCCTTCGGTTTCTATCAGATGATTCAGCCTGTCTTTCATAATAGGATGAGATTGCAATAAAAAAACAAAAGTAAACTATTTAAAGGAATTTTCAAAGTTACAAAAGTAATTTGCGATTTACTTTTGTAACTTATGTGAAAAGATGGTCGATTATACCTGCCGGAGCGTAGAATTGTGAAATAAAAAGGCAAAAAAAACATTATAAGTGATGCGAAATAGGTAGAAATGATAAAGTTAGTTTCTGGAAAGACTGAAAAAATACGCCGGCACACGTCAAAATCCTGCCTTTCAGACAGCCTTTATGTATGCTTTAGTAATACTTGAGGTAATAAGCATTAAAATATTGGTTTACTATAACTTAACAGAGATGAATAGCATACGGAACGACTGAAATTCACATTTGTTATCTCAATATGCAAAGATTACTTAATGCATTACTTTAATTAATTGCATTTAATTATCTGGGTATGAAATAAATATTATACCTATATTGCAGGTTGCAACAGGTGGATTCGCTTATGTGTTTACAAATGTAAATTGCCGTATCGCGGGTTCGGGCAAAGGTGAGTTCGTAATTAGAAATGGAAATTTTTATGATTGTCCACTGACAATACCCTTGAAACGATGGCATTTTAACGCGAATGGCTCAGGGGCTACCGGATATAATGCGTTTTCGCTGCCTACCGTCATTTTTAATATGCAGGATTGCAAAAGATTGTTTATTTTTGCAAAAAAAACGGACGAAAATGAATGATTTGATTCAT
>JAISWE010000167.1 GCA_031271175.1 Bacteroidales bacterium
ACGGTTCCGGCATTATCGACAATAGCGATATCGGGGTTTTCCGAACGCCATGTGAAGGTCACATCCGAAGCGTCGTCGGGCACGGCATTCACGTCCAACTGCACACTGCTTCCAACAACCAACTTCAACGAGGAGGAAGGTAGATGGATATCCGTCAGAGGGATACGTACCCGAACTCTTACATCGATACTTACTTCGGCGCTATTACCGGAGGCAACAACAATGGTAGAGAAGCCTTCGCTTACAGCTGTAACCAAGCCGTCGGAGTTTACCGTAACGACATCCGGGTCGTCGCTGCTCCAGTCGAAGGCGTTGCCGGTGGGGCTGGCGGTGAGTTGCCGCGTTTCGCCGACAAACAGGTTCAACGACTTGCTGTTGACCGTAATCTCTTGTGTCGGCTCGTTGACCCTGCGATAATCGTCACATCCGGAGAGGCATCCCAACAAGCAAAAGAGGATGCCCGCATTTAACATATTTAACACATTTGTTTTCATATTTCTACTGTTTTAATTTTCAATTTTCAATTTTCAATTTTCAAGGAATCTCGGTTCTTCGGTTTTCGAGTTAAACTCAAGTCGCAATTCTTCCCTTATTTCGTAAAGTTTTCCGTCCGATCCGGTGTAGGAATAGTGCAACAGGAAGGTTTTGTAGGTTTTGAAGCCATCGTCCTCAATCTTCACGATGTTGGGATAGTCCTCGTCGCCGTCTATTTGCGTCACAGCAACAGACTTGTAAGGAGCGATGCTCACTTTGTTGTCGTCGCCGATGGTGAGGGCGAGAGAATAGTAGAGGACAGGCTCCAACTTGTTGAGATCGTTGTTTTCGCTTCCTGCGAGCAGACGCACTTTTCGGGCGGCGAGCGGATAGATTTTCTTCGTACCCGGTATGTCTATTCGCGTGTCGGCGACCACATCCCTGACATTGCACCTCATGGTGTAGGCCGTGCCTCCGGACATTGCCCACCAGTTCTTCGTGCGCACCTGATACAGCACATAATCCTTGGCGGAATTGGCTTCACAGGCATTGTAGGCATCAATTCTCAGTGCGATCATGTAAACGGAATCGGGCGACAGTCCGGCGGGCATGACCGTAATGGGCAATACTCCCCTGACGCTGTCCGCAGGAATGGTGATCCGGTCGCTGTCGATGCGATATTTGGAAGCGGAAAGCGCCGGATGGTATTGCGCCCTGTCCACATCGAAATTGAGTTGATTGAACTCCTCAATCAGGCTTTTGTCTTCCGTCAATTGGATGACGATGTCCTGTCCGGCGGAGTTGGTGCCGCCCAGCGACGCCGACACATAGCCGGCGGATTCCACCCGACGGAGATCGTGGTATTTCAGCACGGTGTTGTCGCTTTCGCTCACCAGCGCAAAAACATTCTTGTACTGCTCCTTTTCAAATACTTCGTCCCTTTCGCAGGACGCCAGCCAGCAGAAAAGAACGGCCACTGCAATTGTTATTTTAATATATTTCATGTTTATTTTCAATTATTAATTATTAATTTTCAATTATTCTTCCCATCCCGGGTTTTGGTCCAGCGAGGGCAGGCGTCTTACTTCCGCCAGCGGAATCGGCGTCAACAGGAGTCTTCTGTTGATGATACGAGCCCCGATGCGCGTGCTGGGGACGGTGCGGCGGTAATAACTGTCTCTGTTGCCTTCGACGTTCATTCCCATGATGGGTTCCCGCTCCGATTCTTCATATTTGCCCCATCTGCGGACGTCGTAGTAGCGGCGGTTTTCAAAGAGAAATTCCACCAGGCGTTCCTTTTCTATCAGTTGCTGCACGGTTTCTGACCTGTTGGCTTCGTCCACGGTCATGCCGGGCAGTCCTGCGCGGTGGCGCACCTGATTGAAAGCCTGCCGGATTTTGTCCATGTCCCTTTCCGGCATATAAACCCTTCCGCCGAGTTCCACCGTATGGCTGCCGGTGAGGTTGTTGAGCGCTTCGGCGTACGACAGGAGGATTTCCGCATAGCGAATGATAGGGAAAACCTTGGACATCTGGTTGGCGTTATCGCCGTCATAGGCGTCCATCGGGTGGATGAACTTTTTGATGACATAGCCGGTGGGCGGGTAATTGTTCGGGTCGGACGAACTGTACTTGTCGTTGTTGCCGCCGATGTGATAGGATACCGTCTGATTCCTTTTCGAATCCACCGTGGTGGACATCATCGGCCAGAAACATTCGCTGAAGCCTATAGAGGCGTAGAAACGCATCTCGCGGTTGGCATACATGTTATAAACGTTGGCGTTGAGCCGGTAGCCCGAAAAATTTTCCTGTACGGAAGTAAAACCCGTTTCGGAGTAGGTACTTCCGGTGGCTTCCGCTATCGTGCGTCCGTCGTACACGGCGTATGCGTCCACTACTTTCTGGGTGACGGCGGCGTTGTTCCATCCGCCGAAAGTATTGGGGAAGGATTTTCGCGTATCGTAGCCCAGCCGGTAGCTTGGTCTTCCCCAGATGTATTCGGGGTTGATCTGGGCGACCGCTTCGCCGTTGAACATGTAGGCATAGGATCTGAAATGGTCGATGTCGGCGGCTCCTCCCTCTTCAAACGTTTTGTTATAATCGGGATCGACGGAGGCGTCGATGGTCGGCAGGGGCTTGGTATCGGCCGTTCGCGTCACCGTATATAATTTGTAGATACCCATATCTATCACCCGTTGTGCGGCGGCCGCTGCCAGCGCCCAGCGTTCTTCTTTGTATTCCTGCGACACATACAGCACGTTGTCCGTTTTGCGTCGCCAGTTGCCGAAGGCGGAGCGGGCAGCCTGTCCTCCGTTGAACAGCGGGCTGGCATGGATCAGCCGAAGCCGAGCGATCAGCCCGTAGGCGGCTCCCTGCGTCGGACGTCCGAAATTCATGATGGGAACGGTGGGAAGCAGGTATTTGGCGGCTTCCTCCAGTTCGCTGCAAATGTATTCCACCGCCTCGTCGTAAGTAGCGCGGGGGCGGTCGTAGTACTCCAGCGTTTCGTTATTTTCCACCACTTCGTCGCCCAGCAGCACCGGAGGACCCATGTCCACCAGCAGGTTATAGTAGGCGTAGGCACGCATAAAGCGGATATTGCCGATAAAACCAAACCGCTCGACGGTGGTGATGTCCGGCGCCTCGTCCATTCGCGACAGCAGGATATTACACTTGCGAATGATTTTGTACATGTTGTCCCAATGGTTGAACGCATACAAGTTACTCGCCGTAATATCGCCCATCACATAACGTACTCCCCCATAGTCGCTTCCGGAAAACATGGTGCTAAACCCTTCATCGGTAGCCAGCGGACCGGGCGTAGGCCCCTGGAACAGCGTTCCTTCGTCCGTAAACATCCCGGAGATACCCCACAGGTAGGCTTCCACATACCGTTTCTCCTTGAACACGGAATCCAGTTTCAACTCGTCGCTGAAATAGTTGTCCACGTTCAGGAAATCCTTGCAGGAGGAGAAAGCCAGGACGGCCGCCAGCAGGACGACCGGCACACGGAAGCCTCCGTTGCGGAACCTTCTCCTTTTTTCTTTTGTTGCTAACATTATTCTTTTCATGTTATTTAATTTATATTTTTAATTATTAATTATTTAATTATTAATTATTCACTACTTTACAGGTTGAGATAGATTTGCAGTGTATAAGTGGTGGGTATCGGATAGACCTGTCCGTTGTAGTGCGCCTGTTCGGGATCGAACTTTTTCACCTTGCCTCTGCTCCACACGTAAAGGTTGTTGGCCACCAGTTGGAAATCAACGGAAGACACTCCTATCTTTTTAAGGAAGGACTTTTTGTAATTGTAATTGACGGTGATTTCCTGCAGGCGGAGGTAGCGGGCGTCGTCTTTCCAGAAGTCGGAAAGCTGGGCGTTGTTGCTGTTGTAGCCGTACTGCAGGCGCGGGTACATGGCGTCGGGGTTTTCCGCCAGCGCCGGATCGATGCCCTGCTCGGCGGCATAGCTTGCGGGTATCCACCGGTTGGCCGGGTCGCCTGCAACGGATAGCACGTTACCGTACAGCCCCTGGTAGAAAGGCACATAGCCTGCGCCGTTGTTGCCATAGCTTGTAATATACTGTCCGACATGAAAAAAGTCCGTTTTTCCGGTTCCCTTGAACAGGATGCCCACCGTAAAGTCCTTGTACCTGAATTCGCCGCCGAAGCCGTACATCAGCAAGGGATAGGTACTGTAGGAAAGAGGCGTCTGGTCGTCGGAGTCGATGCGTCCGTCGCCGTTCACGTCGCGGTACTTGATGTCGCCCGGCATGACGCTTCCGAAGGTCTGGAGGGGACTGGTTTCAACGTCATATTCGTTTTTGAACAGTCCCAATGCCTGATAGCCGCGCAAAACGCCGTACGGATAGCCGGATACCGCCTGGTAGGGATATTTGGGATTGGATTCCTCCCAGTTCTGCACGTTGTTCTTCGAATAGGTGAAGTTGCCCCTGATGGTAAAACTCATCTCCTTGTTGATTTCGTGCAGATAGCTGACGTTGCCGTCGGTGCCGTAGCTTTTCATTTTGCCGACGTTACCGTAGGGCATGGACGGCAGTCCGGCGTAATTGGGCACCTGCACGCGCTGCATGAAGATACCGTCGCGCTGGTCCTGAAAGATATCCACTACGAAGGACAGTCTGTCCTTGAAGAAGCGTCCTTCGATACCGAGGTCGGCTTTGACGGCCTGTTCCCATTCAAGATTGTCCGCGCCGATGGTAGCTTCGCTCACCGACATTGTGCTGGCAGACCCCCAGGGCGATACGGTGCTTCTGTTGACAGTGGTCAGGTAGGGAAAACGGCGGCTGCTGATGCGGTCGTTGCCCACCGAACCGTAGGATCCCCTGATTTTGAAGAAGCTCACCCATTCCATGTTGTCCTTTACGAACTGGTAACCGGAAGGCACCCATCCCAAAGCGACGGAGGGGAAGAATCCGTACTGCTTGCCGGGCTGGAAGTTTTCCGAGCCGGTGTAGCCGAAGTTGAAGTCAATCATGTAGGTATCCCTGAATCCGTAGGTAAGCCTGCTGGACACACCCTGGTAGCGCACCGGTATGGCGCTCAGGTTGCTGACGCCGTCGCTTGCCTTTTTCTGGTCGCTGATGTAGTAGTACACCAGCGCGGATACGCGATGGTCGTTGCCGATGAGTTTGTCGTAGTTTACGGTGCTTTCCATGTGGTACTTGCGGAACTGGTCGGTGCTTCGGCTGTAGCCGGCGCTTCGTTCCGCCACCCTGAGGATGGTCACCAGATTGCCTTGGCTGTCGCGTCCCACCGCCTGATAGAGCGCCGGCTGTATGTACCGCTGTTCGCTGAACCAACTGGTCAGGTCATAGGCTCCCTGTAGCCGGAATTTCAGTCCCTCCACGAGCATGGACAGGTCCTGGTTGAGCGACATGGTCACTTTTCCGCGGTATTCCTGGTTGGAGCGTTTTCCCATGTTGTTGATCATCACTGTGGGGGATATCTGTGAGCCGTTGCCTGCCGCGGGATACTGTCCGTTGGAGTACATGGTGGGCAGCAGAAGGGGATTGAGCTGTGCCTGCGCCTGCCAGATATAGTCGGTAGAGGCTATGCCCGGGCTGTTGGTCACGGCCAGGAAGCCGTCCGTCCCGAAAAAGAGGGTGGTGGAAGGCGAGAGTTCCAGGTCGATGTTGGCGCGGTAATTGTAGGTATTGTAGCCTGCGTTGGCGCTGTAGGCGCTTTTGCGGTCATACTTGTAGGCAGCCGTTTCGCTGCTTCCGCCCAAGCTGACGAAGTATTTCGCCACCTGCGCTCCGCCTCTGGCGCTCAAGTAATAGGTCTGCTTGAAGGAATTGCGCCTCAGTATCTCGTCCTGCCAGCTGACGTCGGGATACATGTCGCGGTCGGTGCCGTCGCGGATGATGTCCAGTTCCACGCTGCTGTACAGGGGCGCTTCGCCTCTTACTTCCCGCGCTTCATTGGCCAGTAGCGCATAATCGTAGGCGCGGAGGTATTCCGGTACGTGGCCCAGGTGCGACAGGGTATAGTTGACGCGCCCCGTGATGCTCAGCCGGCCTTCCTGTCCGCGTTTGGTGGTGATCAGCACTACGCCGTTGGCGCCGCGCACCCCGTACACCGCTGTTGCCGAAGCGTCCTTCAGCACCGAGAAACTCTCGATGTCGGCGGGATCAATGTTGTTGATGTTGCCTTCCAGCCCGTCTATCAGCACCAGCGCGCTTGCATTGGCGCCGAAGGTGCCGATGCCGCGCACCCAGAACTCCGAGATGTTTTTCCCCGGTTCGCCGCTGGTTTGCATGGAGATGACGCCCGCCACGCGACCGCCCAGCAGGTTGGCCACCGAGGCGACGGGTTGCTGCAACTCCTTTACATCAATGGTGGTGACAGCGGCCAGGGAGGATATTTTCCGCTGGGTGCCAAGGGCGGTCACTACCACTTCTTCTATGGCCTGCGCTTCATCGGTGAAGTGGACTTCCATGTCCTGTTTCTCTTCCATTACCGGAATTTCCACATTTTGGTAACCGACAAAGGAAAAGACCAGCACGTCGCCGCGCTGCGCACGGATGGTGAACTTACCATCCATGTCGGTGATGGCGCCCGTGGTCACTCTGTTTTTCAGATATACGGTAGCCCCCGGCAGTGTTTGCCCTGCTTCGTCATATACCGTCCCTTTCATGACGAAAACGGGTTGCTGCTGCGCCGGAAGCGCCATGCATACCGACAGCAGTATCCACAGCATCCACAGATGCCGCAGAATCGATTTACTTTTTTTGCTCATATTGCATTTTTATTTAATTATTTACAAATTACGAATTTTCAATTTTCAATTGATTGACAATTTTCTGAGTCGTCCGTTGCCCCAGTCGCCCACATAGACGTCGCCTTCCTTGTTGATGCCGATTCCGTAGGGTTGATTGAAAAGGGCTTCTTCCTTGGTTCCGTCGTGCCATCCGGGCGAACCGGGCATGCCCAGCACGGTTTCCACCATGTTTTCTGGCGAAATGCGCCGGATACAATGGTTGTATCTCTCCGCGATGTACATAAAACCTTCCGCGTCGCAGAAGATTTGCATAGGCCCGTTAAATTGCGCCGTTGCCAGCGGGCCGTCGCGATGGCCACCGGCAGCTATGGAACTGTTCAACCGCGTGAGGGTGGAAAGAGGATCGGCAGCGGCCACGTCAATGCTGTAGATACCGTTATTGAAACCGCCGCTGGAGAACGCCATATACATGATGTTTGGACGCAACGGATTAAATGTTAACCCCGTACAGGATCCTGTGGCCGGCGTTTTAGCAATCACCTCCACTTCATACGTTTCCGGATGGATTCTTCCGATGTGCCCCTCCCACCATCGCGTGTAGATATAGCCGTCCGAAGGGTTCGCTACCATTGCATGTTTCCATCCGTTTTGCGTAGGCCTGTCCGACGCGCCCGTCGGCCATATCACTTCTCTGACTTTCGGCGCCCAAAATTCCTTGGGGTCGCAGGTGAGGAAAGAGCCGATGGTCATTTCGGTAGGCACCCAGATTACGCCGGTGTTGGGGTCGGCGCAGGGCGTATTCGCAATAAGATAGCTCGAAACGATGCGCGTCACAACATTTTCCTCCTCATTGGCGCGCATAAAGTAAAGATGCTGGCCGCCATCATCCTTGTTCCGGTTGGCGATGAAGATATTGCCCTCACCATCCACGCACAGGAATCGGGGATGTACGACGGAAGAGGCCAGCTCTCCTTCCTGAAACTCCTCCATGTTGCCGTTGCCCGCAAGGGTGGTGACGGTCATCGACTCTTCGTAATGGAAGACGTCGTTGTAGGTCACCGAATCGGCGCCCACCACTACCGATATGACACACTCCTTGCCGGGCAAACGCGGCGCCCTCACATACATCCGCATACCGGTGGAACCGATGACCGGCGCACGCCGGTGATTGAAATATACTCTGACTGCCTCGGGATCGTTGGGGAAATTCTCCCCGTTCAGCATCACCTTTTCCTGGTATTTCCCCTTTTCGGGATAAAAGGAATCCAGCCAGAAAGAACGGGAGGGATCATATTTCACTTCCTCCTCCTCGCTACTGCCGCACGACACCATGCCGGCGGCGCATACGCACACGGACAGCGCCGCTATCCGTAACATATTTCTGTTGATTACTAATTTATTCATATTGATTAAAATTTAAAGTTCTACTTTCTACTAATTATATAAAATTGTTTTTATTATTTGTCAGGATGAATATATCCTTTCATCATCCGCCGGACGGATCCGGCACCAGTTCTTTTTTAATCTCCCATATTTGTTTTATTTATTATTGATTATTGATTATTTATTATTTATTTGTTTCATTCTACATATATGCTGTAAAGCATTATTTCTGCCGGATGCATGTACGGCCTGTCTCCCCATGAGGTCATAAACCTGAACACGAGATGCCGATAGCTGTTTTTGGACAACGGAAAAGAAGCGTTGTGTCCTGTCAGGTTGTTCGACATTGATATATGCGAACACACGTCTCTTGCATGCCAACATACGCTATTCGTATTCGTATCCTTATCCTTATTTATTTCAACGCTGTTCATTATTCATTATTCATTATTCATTATTTTCGCCGTAATCAGTACCGGATCGTGGTCTGACGGGTAATTTCCGTTGGGGCGGTCGTTCAGTACGCTGTATTCCATTACTTGGACAGGGTTGCTCACGAAAATGAAGTCGATGCGTAGCGCGTCCGTCATTTGAGCGAGGGTATAAGACATTCCGTTATAGGTGCCCACTGTTCCGGCGGGCGTTGTTCCCGACCGTGCACGGGAGTCGTACAGCGACGCTATCGCTCCATTGAGAATGATTTGTATGCAGTCGCTTGCCGGGTCGGCGTTATAGTCGCCCACGGCTATCGTCGGACGGTTGCCGGCGATGGCTGCCACTTTCTCTTTCAGCAGTCTTGCCGATTCGTTTCTGGCGACAACGCCCTGATGGTCGAAATGGGAACTGAAAAAATAAAAAATGATTCCCGATTCCTGTTCACGGAATTTGCCCCACGAACAGATGCGGTTGCAGCACACCGCGTCCCATCCTTTGCCGGGTACGTCGGGCGTTGGGGAATACCAGAAACTTCCGCTTTCCAACAATTCGAACCTGTCGGTTTTGTATATCACCGCGCTGTGTTCTCCGGCGCTGTTCCCGTCGTCGCGTCCCACACCCGTGTAGCTGTAGCCGCCCGTGGCGAGGATGTCGTCGATCTGGTGCTTCAGGGCTTCCTGCACGCCGAAGATGTCGAAGTCATGGGTTCGGATCAGTTGGGTCACCATGGCTTTGCGTGCACTCCATGCGTTTTGGTTTTGGACAAGGATGTTGTAGGAGGCGGCGCGGAGCACGGTAAATTCTTCCGTGCTTTGTTTTATTGCTACGGTAACGCTGTTGGACAGGGAAGGGTCGGCGGCCTTCACGACCACAGCGCCCTCGCGCGACATTCCCGTAGCCCCCAGCGGCGTCAGGGCGAAGGTATGGGTTTGAACGCCGCCGGTCGAGGCGTCGCCCGACTGTCGCGTGATCCATGCGGGCAATTCGAAGGCGACGGGAATGTTGGCGGTGACCTCAAGCGAGAAAACAAGCCCTTCGGCTTCGTTAAGGACGATCCGGTCTTCCTTTACGGACAGTCGCGCTTCGGCGCCCGCCTGACACACGATAATAGATCGGCTGTCGGCCGTTTCCGCGCTAACAATGATTTTCGCAGTCCGTTCGCGGTTGACTTCCGGGTTGGCCGTCACCGAAATGCTGAGATTGTTCGTTTCTCCGGCCAGCACGTTCACCGCACACCACATGCGGTCGAGGTATTCTTCCATTGTCGCCGTAAACTCGCGGTTCGATTTTACTGTTACCGTTTTTGCTTCCGCGCCAGACGAAAAAAGGATGGTTTCCGACGAGAGGCCGATGCTTGCGGCCTCAATCAGGGGATCACCTTTGCAAGCGAGGAGCAGCGCCGCTACCAGTGCCAAATTACTGATGATTTTTTGCTTCATGGATGAGAATAATCATTTATTATTACATATTCATTTTGTGACAAAACGATGGGATTGAGATTTCTTTTCAGTTACACCATTATTAAAAAACCGTTAAGAATGTTTGAATGAATGGCGGACTTTTGGAATACCCTCCGGCAGTTCAGGCGCATACTCCACACCTTCCGAAAAGAGGCCGAATAAATACGTATCCTCCCGTTCAAAACATTTAAATTTGGAACAGGAAGAATAAAAAAGCAACTCCCTGCAAAAAAAATGTTGCGGCATATATACAAACTTTGAAAAAAAATCTTATCGTGCGCGCGCGCGCAAATAATATGATCTACTGTCTGTCTCTGTGTCTGTCTGTCTCTGTGTCTGTCTGTCTCTGTGTGTCTGTCTCTGTGTGTCTGTCTCTGTCTCTGTGTGTCTGTCTGTCTCTGTCTATCTACCTCTCTCTCTCTCTCTCTCTCTCTCTCTCTCTCTCTCTCTCTCTCTCTCTCAATAACCGTACCAAACCATACACGGCCTGCATTACAGGTCAATTTCTCCTGTTGGAAAAATCGCGTATTTTCGAGGGTTT
>JAISWE010000172.1 GCA_031271175.1 Bacteroidales bacterium
GCCTTTGGCGCGTCGTTCTCTGCTGCTGTGGGAGTATATCTCGGTTACAGGGTTTTGAGGCTTGTAGTGCGGCTTTTTTCTCTGGTTATGGCTTCTGTTTTTACGGTCGTTTCCATTATCATACTTATTACAGTTATCTCATTATTAATATTTTAATTCTTACAGTTATGGCACAGATATTTTTATTGGGCGCAGGAAAATCGTATGATACAGCGAAACAGGTGGTAGCGAAAAATCAAATTATCCAAATGAATGGATATGAGTATGACAGCTACGTAGTGTATGACATTACGAAAGGGAGCAGCGGGTTAATATACAGGCTGATAAACCTTCGCACACGCGAGTTCGGGCAATGCGACTTAGTCCGCCCTTTGTCTGAAAAATTCGGTATCGGCTATTATTACGATGAAGAAAAACCCCAATTTATGGATGCTTTCGAGGTGCTTGCTCTTTATAACGAGGCGGAATACAAGTCTCGTGAAGAACAGGAAGCAAGGCAAAAGCGACAGGAACGAAACGGGCAATTACGAGCCATTGGACGGGAACGCCTGAAAACCCTAATCCCCCAAAATGCAAAGGCGATAATCGTGGCTGAACTGCACGAAGACGAAAGCGATTCCATGACGGATTATTACGGATACCGCACCCGGCGGACGGTTATTCTGGGCTTTTCCAACCACACGAAAGACCTCTTTCCAGAGATGCGCAAACATGCCGCCAATTTTGAGGAAACGGCATATTTAGCCGAAGAAAACAAAGAATATGAACACAGGGAAAAGTATTCGATGGGCGACGGTTATTATTTGGGTAAAAGCAAATACAGCGGATGGATAATTGCGAAAGAACGCATCTTTGACAGGGAAAAATTCATTGAACATTTTGCCCTCGTTGCAAGCGATGAAGCCAACATTTGCGTAAAGGTTCAGGAAACGGCAAATGATACTCCTGAAGCGGTTGCAGGTGATTTTGTGATAGTGGATTACTCTGAAAAGGCAATAGCGGTTTTCGGCGATACACGACCGCTTAAAGACGAATTAAAGGCATTAGGGGGACGGTTTAACCCAAAACTGATATACGAAGGCGGAAAGCGAGCAGGGTGGATATTCTCAAAATCCAAAGAGCAACATGTAAAAAATTTATTAACAGTCAAATAATTAAAGCAATGGAAGCAGAAATCAATCAAATCATCACGTCATTAATGGAACTGGAATCCAAAGGATGCCACAGTATAAACTTCGAGTACGGAAACGGCCTGTTCAGAGTTAAGATTTTAAGGCTTGCTTCGGAAGATATTGTATATGAAAGGACTGTCAATCCGGTGCAGGAACAGACACAGTTGGACGAACTGTTCGGTTTTATAAAAAACCTGAAACTGCGTACAAGGACAACCCTGCATCAATGCTACAAACGGGAGTTTATCAAAGGAGAAAAGGCTGGCGAATGGGAGAAAACAAAGCCCGCTTTTGAGTTTGGCGAAAACGCAACGCAAGCCATGCTGATAGACGGTTCGGGGTATTATATCGACGACCCGGACAACGGTTTGCAGTATTTCGTGGATATGAAAAGTTAAGTGAAACAGATAAATAAGTATCAACACAGGGGGCGGGAGCATCATCCCGCCTCCATAAACAGCAGAAAAAATGAATACAAAACAAATTCAATCAATCAAAACGGATGTTCCGTTTGCAGGGCAGGCGAAGAAAAATATACAACATTCCGGCCTGCACACCGTCCAAACGCCGTACTTTATCAGTATGATTATCGTCATCGGAAAGACGGCGAACTATTCTCGACTGTTGCGCCGACTTTGGAGGCGTGCAGGGAAAAGCGGGATAAATGGGTACAGGCGAAAAATTACAAACGCCTTTTTGCAGGTACCCTGCAAAGGATGCAGGCGGGCAAACGGCTCACCAAAAGCGAAATGGCCTATCAAATCGGGCATGTTGAGCCTTTGCATGTTGTAGCTATCAGTTGGGATTTTTTCAGGAGAGAAGAAATTGTATCGACATTCAACCGGATGTTCGGAACGGAACTAAAATAGTATCAGGGCGGAACTAAAATTCCGCCCGCTTCTTTTTTCATGAGCATTGAGCGGATAAAAAAGAAGCAAAAAACCGTTTTTAATTTTCTTTCAGCAAGGAGGGAAACGGCTTTTATCTGTTTGTTCGGACATCAATGCCGGTTATTCTCACTGATTTATACTACTTTTGCAGTCAAAATACAAAGAGAAATGAACATTAATGTCAAGTTGGAAAAATGGCGGATAGCCCAGAAACGGCACAGGCTCTCGGACAAACACGTTCAGATGGCGCGGGAGTGTGGCCTTAATCCCGACAAATTAGGCAAAATTGACAATCACAAACAGGAAACATGGAAAAGCCCCCTGCCCCAATTCATTGAAGAAATCTATTTCAAACGTTTCAAAAAGATAGAACCTGCCATCGTAAAATCCATCAAAGAGCAGGTCGCCGATGAAAAGACAAAGAAAGAGAAGCAGAAAAAAGAGAAAGAACAGAAGCGGAAAGAGAAAGCTCGGTACGCAGAAAAACTGAATCCGGTCATTGAAGATATGAAAACCGTATTTTCATCCGTTCCGGCCGGAATTGACCACACGTTGAAGGTGCTGGATAATGCCCGGCAAATCATCCGGGTGGAAAAAACGAACTGGCAGTCGGCGGTAATCGTCGAACTGGCCGCTGTTTTACACGACATTGGCGCGGTTGAAACGCAACGGAAACACGGAAGCATGGATGGTTGCTTTCAGGAGCAGGAAGGCCTTGCCATCGCCCTGGAGATTATGAAAAAACATGATTACGAGCAATCCATTATCGACCGGGTATGTTTTATTATCGCCCACCATCACACGCCGGAAAAGATTGACGGCATGGATTTTCAAATCCTGTGGGAAGCGGATTTGATAGAAAACATGCAGGTTATGGAAGTTATAAAGGACACTGAAGAGTTAAAACAGTTTATATCAGACAATTTTAAGACAGACGGCGGAAAAGATTTGGTTTTTCGGAGGTACGCTAAAAAATAAACGAACAACGGACGGTTTTTAATGCCGTCCGTTGTTTCGTTTACAGTGAAATCCCTTTTTTATGAGGTGGGGGTATTTCTTTCTGTGCCGTCGTTTTATCGGGAAACTGTTCCTTAGCCAATTTTTCAATTTCGGGTGTGTGAAACCGTTCAGGGATAAATACCAATACTTTTTTGTCCGCATCCGGGTGCTGCAGAGCCATTTTGCAGAGGTTTGCCGTTATCAGTTTATCGGGGACGAATTGCAGGCAGTACGCATCCGCTTTAACGGCTTCCTTTGCCGTTTGCATGTCGGTTATATCTACAAAACTGTATGCAACAAAAGCCGGAGTACCGGATGAGATGAATTGCCTTACAGCTTCTTTTTGCACATCGGGATATGGGATATGCGGCAAAACCGTACAGGCTACATCTTTTGAGGTCAGGGCAGCGCGGCATATTTCCTTATTGAGAACGGCTTCCGGCACATATTCCAGATTATGCCCCGAAGCGAGGACAGCCACCGTCGAAACGGTAGCCGTCCTGTGGCGTTCGGGCAGGGATGGATAGTGATTTTTGTTTTCCAGAATCTTCTGAACATCCCATTTTTCCCTGTCGGTGAACGGGTTCATTCCGGCTCTTTTTTAGTCTGTTCACTTGAAAACGCGATGGTATATTCCACCCGCCTGCCGAATGAGTCTTCAAATACGAAGTCTAATTGCTGCTGGTCATCACACAAGGATTGATAGGTCAGCACGAAATTATCGGCGGTAATATCCTGAAAACGGTTTACGGGGACTGTTTTTCCCTTATGGGTTAGCAGCCCCTCGCCTTCGCTTTGAAAGTAGCGGAATCGGTACGTCGCCTCTTTGTAATACCCTTCGCGGACAATCGAAAACTCCA
>JAISWE010000226.1 GCA_031271175.1 Bacteroidales bacterium
CTCATTGTCCGCAATAAAAATTGATGATTTGACTTTTTCATAGAGATATAAATAATGTATTGATTGCTAATTTTAAAGATTTACACAGTTCATCCATCATACATATTATGTACACTGACGATATGTACATTGAAGGATAAAAAAATATTCCGGATAACGCCGGTACAGTTGAGCTAAGGCAACAACATCTAACGATGGATCTTTTCATTGGATAGAATATAGATTAAAAAATTACGGGACAAAGGTACGGTGTTCCGAATGATTACCCAATACCATCTTCATGGTATTTTTAGGTAGAGGGCGTTATAATTCCGGATCGGCATCGTGCAACTCTTTCCACGGCAAGCCGTTCAAGGGCAGCTGTTCCATAAAGGGATCGGGATCAAACTGCTCCACATTGAACACGCCGGGTTGTTTCCAAAGTCCTTTCATGAACATCATAGCGCCGATCATGGCAGGGACTCCCGTGGTATAACTGACCGCCTGCGTGCCGGTTTCTTTGTAGGCCGCTTCGTGACTACAGTTGTTATATACATAATAATGGTGTGTTGTGCCGTTTCTGACGCCCATGATCCGGCAGCCGATGGAAGTCCACCCGGTGTAGTTGGCTCCGAGATCGCCCGGATTCGGCAACACTGCTTTCAGGAACTGTATCGGCACTATTTCCTTTCCCTGATAGAGGATCGGATCGATTCTTGCCATCCCGATATTCTGGATCACACGCAAGTGGGTAAGATATTCTTCGCCGAAAGTCATCCAGAAACGGGCGCGTTTCAGGGTAGGGAAATGTTTTACCAGCGATTCGAGTTCTTCGTGATAAATCAGGTACGATTCTTTCGCTCCAATGTCGGGATAATTCAACGGTCGATGGATTTCGTGCGGCGCCGTGAATATCCACTGACCGTTTTCCCAATATTTGCCTTTTTGGGTTACTTCCCGGATGTTGATTTCGGGGTTGAAATTGGTGGCAAAAGGGTGGCCGTGGTCGCCTGCGTTGCAGTCAACGATATCCAGATAATGTATCTCGTCGAAGTGATGTTTGACGGCATAAGCCGTGAAAACGCCGGTTACGCCCGGATCAAAACCGCAGCCGAGAATTGCCGTCAAGCCTGCCTGTTTGAATCTGTCGTGATAAGCCCACTGCCATCGGTACTCGAATTTTGCTTCCTCTTTCGGTTCATAATTGGCCGTATCCAGATAACTCACTCCGGTTTCGAGGCAAGCATCCATGATCGCGAGGTCTTGATAGGGAAGCGCAACGTTCACCACCAAATCCGGCTCGAAACTTCGTATCAGCGCCGTTAATTCCCGCACCTGGTCGGCATCCACTTGAGCCGTCCTTATGCTGTCTTTTCCAATGGATTTGGCAATGGCGTCACATTTGGACTTTGTGCGGCTGGCCAGCATGATGTCGCCGAATATTTCAGGAACGGAAGCCATTTTGTGTGCTACCACAGTACCTACTCCGCCCGCTCCGATAATTAAAACTTTACCCATTTGATGTTTAATATTGATTGATGTCGCAAATGTAAATGTTTCCTTAAAGAAATGCAAGAAAAAATTTTCTGAGATCAAAATATCCTTTCGCTTTTCGCTTTTTTGTTCTACTTTTGTAATTTCATATTTCCGATTAAGAAATAATATTTTTGCCTAATGAAGTCTATAAATAATCTCGTTTCCAGTATTGCCAAGCGCAGGGTCATCGTTCCTTTTGCTCTTCTCTTTCTTCTATCGTCCATTCCTTTCTTTTTCTATTCCTTCAGCAGTCATACGGACAAGAATGAACTGATCCTGCAGATGAACATACAACTGCTTAAAATGCAGCATTTCAGCCCGCCCGAAATCGACGATCCGTTCTCCGAAAAGGCGTTTAATGCCTACCTTAAAGTGTTGGATCCGTTCAAACAATACCTCACGCAGGAAGATATTGCGGAAATGGAGAAATACAAATGGCTGATTGATGATCAGATCAACAACAATACCTACGAATTGTACGATCTTTCCGTGATACTGTGGAATAAGCGTTTTGCCGAAACGCAGGCCTTTTACCGGGAGATTTTGGAGCATGCTTTTGATTTTACGCAAGAGGAAAGCTACGAAGCGGATGCCGACAAGTCCGAATGGGCGCTCGGAAGCGCCGAATTGAAAGAAATCTGGCGGAAAGAATTGAAGTACCGTACATTGCTCAACCTTTCCGGTATGATGAAACTTCGGGAAGACGCAGCAGATTCCACCAAAAAGAGTTTTGAAGAGATGGAAGTCGAAGCGCGCAAAAAAGTGCTGAAATCCTACGATGATATGTTCCGGTACCGGCAGCAACTGAAGGAAGAAGACCGTTTCTCCATCTATGTCAATGCGATTGCATCGGTATTCGACCCGCATACCCAGTACCAAACCCCATCGAACAAAGCGAATTTCGATATCCAAATGTCGGGGCAGTTCGAAGGAATAGGCGCCACTTTGCAAGTGTCCGACGGATATGCAAAAGTGATGGATATCATCCCAGGCAGCGCTTCGTGGATGCAGGGCGAGCTGAAAATCAACGACCTGATTATGCGCGTGCGACAGGAGCACGAAGCGGAAGCGGTCAATATCTACGGAATGCTCCTTGATGATGCCGTGAAAATGATACGCGGGAAAAAAGGCACCAAAGTAACGCTTACCGTCAAACGTATCGACGGCTCCGTTCATGACATCACCATCACCCGCGATGTGGTGATTGTGGAAGAGACCTATGCCAAGTCGGCGGTCATGACCAACGCAACCGGCAACATCAGAGTGGGATATATCTACCTGCCGAGTTTCTATGTCGATTTCAAACATACCCCTACAGGCCGTTCTTCTTCGGAAGATGTAGCCAAAGAAGTGGAAAAGTTGAAAAACGAAAAGATTCAGGGTCTCATTCTTGATTTGCGCAGCAACGGCGGCGGTTCGCTTCCCGATGCGATCAGAATGTCGGGGCTGTTTGTCGGAAACGGCCCGATCGTTCAGACAAAAGAAAGTCACGGTCTGCCCCGTGTGATGCAATCCGTCGGCAACAGCGCCGCCGCCTACGACGGGCCGCTGGTCATACTGGTCAATTCCATCAGTGCGTCGGCGTCGGAAATTCTGGCAGCCGCCATGCAGGACTACCGGCGGGCTGTTATCATCGGCGGGCCGGGAACCTACGGGAAAGGCACCGTGCAGACGCTGGCCGACCTTGACGGATTGCTGTCGTCCTCTTCCGGCCTAAGCCGCTATAAACCGCTGGGGTCATTAAAACTGACCATCCAGAAGTTTTACCGCATCAACGGCGGCTCCACCCAATTGAAAGGAGTGACGCCGGATATCGTGCTGCCGGATATCTACAGCGAATTGGGAGTGGGAGAACGTTTCGAGGACAATAGCCTGTCGTGGTCGTCCGTACAGCCTGCAAAGTACAACGTCTGGAAAAATCCCGTGCCGGTGAACCATCTTCAGCAAAAAAGCCGTGAAAGAACCTCCAAAAGCAATGAATTTCAAATGCTCAACGAACAGATTGTTACCATGAAAAGGCTAAAAAACGAAAGTCTTCTTTCGTTGAACCTCGAAAAATTTCAACAGACAGAGGCGCAACGCAATGCCGAAAATAAACTGTTTGACGAGTTCAATAAAAAAGAAAATCATCTCGCCATTGAGGCGCCGACAGAAGATAAAGCCAGACTGGCAGGTGATTCCATCAAAATAAACCGCTCGCAGAAGTGGATTGCCGGCTTGAAAAAAGATATTTTCCTTGAAGAAGCCGTTGCTGTCATCGGCGACCTGAAATAATTTAGACCATCCGTTATGAGCGCCTTATTCGAATCCCTGAAAAAAAACGTCCAAATCCTTTCGCAGGACGATATGCCGGAATACAAATATGTACCGCGTCCCACGCGATCGTTGCCCAATGTGAACCGGATCACGGAAATGATGGATTTAATCAAAGCCATTATCTTTCCCGGCTTTTTTGGCGATGCCAGAATCAATGAAGATTCGCAGGAATATTACATGAACGTTTACATGGAAAAATTGTATTCGCTGCTGAAAGAACAGATACATACGGGACTATGTTTTTCCAAAGACACGGAAGATAAGACTTCGCCGGAATTGGCGCTGGCATTTATCGACAAACTTCCGGAAATCAAACGATTGCTTGCCACCGACGTGAAGGCGGTTTACGAAGGAGACCCTGCCGCTACCAACCACAGCGAAGTGATTTTCTGCTATCCGGCTATTCTGGCAATGACGCACTATCGTGTAGCCCATGAACTGCTGTTGATGGGTATTCCGGTGTTGCCGCGCATCATAACCGAACAGGCGCACTCCGCCACAGGTATTGATATCCATCCGGGAGCACAAATCGGCGAATATTTCAGTATCGACCACGGAACAGGCGTCGTTATCGGAGAGACTTGTATTATCGGCAAGCATGTCAGGCTTTATCAGGGCGTTACGCTCGGCGCAAAAAGTTTTTCCCTCGACGAAGAAGGCCTGCCGATGAATCTTCCACGACACCCCATCCTGGAAGACAATGTCATCGTGTATTCCAATTCTACGATTCTGGGACGTATCACCATCGGCCACGATTCGGTTATAGGAGGCAACATCTGGCAAGTGTACGGCGTGCCGCCCTGTTCGCGCATCATTCAGAAGAAAGCCATTACTTCCGTCTTTTCCGACGGGCTGGGTATCTGAACGCTTTCTCTCAGACGACAAAGCGTTTACACCGTTTTTTACATCATTGTTGCGGCTGCTGTATTCCGAATCCTTCGAGTATTGCCATGCTTTTGTCGATGCCGGTTACGGGACTGATGCTCATGGCGAGCCGGTCTTTGGCTTCCTTCAGGCGGAAAAGGTTGGAATGCCGCTGTATATGCTGTAAAACCTTTGTAAAAGTATCCGACTGGTAGTAGGGTGATGCAGGATTGCCGACAAAATATGCCAGCAGCCGGTCGTTGCGGAGTGTGATTTTTTCAATTCCGATCCGTGCGGCCAACCAGCGGAGGCGCACTACGTTGATGAGTTCTTTTCCGGCGGACGGTATGGCGCCGAACCTGTCAACCAGCGACTGTTCAAAGGCGATCAGTTTTTCTTCCGTATCCATGTTGTCCAATTCGCGGTACAGGTGGATACGTTCCGATACATTTTCGATATAATCATCGGAAAACAACAATTCCAGATCGGTGTCTATCTGACATTCGGCAACAAAAACGGGTGTAGCTGCGCCGGAAAGGAGGTTGCTTTCTTCCTGTTCCGCAAATATTTCCTTATAACCCTCTTCTTCTCGAAGTTCCGCCATTGCTTCGTTGAGGATATGGTGGTAGGTTTCAAAGCCTATTTCGGCGATAAAGCCGCTTTGTTCGGCTCCCATCAGGTTGCCTGCGCCGCGTATGTCGAGGTCTTGCATGGCGATGTTGAAGCCGCTGCCAAGGTCGGAAAATTCTTCGATGGCGCGCAACCGGCGACGGGCTTCGGGAGTCAGATCGGTGACCGGCGGCACGATAAGGTAACAAAAGGCTTTTTTGTTGGAGCGCCCTACCCTGCCGCGCAACTGATGCAAATCGCTCAACCCGAACATGTGCGCATGATCGATAATGATGGTGTTGGCATTGGGGATATCCAGCCCGGACTCAATGATGGAAGTAGATATCAGCACGTTATAATCTCCATTGATGAAGTCGAGCATGATTCTTTCCAGTTCTTCGCCGTCCATTTGCCCGTGTGCGAACACAGTGGACACATTCGGGCAGACCTCTTTGATCAAAAATGCTACCTCTTGCAGCGTTTGCACGCGGTTGTGGATAAAGAATACCTGTCCGCCACGCGATACCTCAAATTCAATAGCTTCCCGGATGATTTCCCTGTCGAAGGCAATCAGTTCGGTCTGTATCGGATGTCGGTTGGTAGGGGGCGTAGCGATGACGGACATTTCCCGTACCCCCATCAGGGAAAACTGCAAAGTACGCGGGATAGGGGTGGCCGTTAATGTCAGCGTGTCCACATTTACGCGCAACGTTTTGAGTTTTTCCTTGGCCGCCACGCCGAATTTCTGTTCTTCGTCAATAATCAATAGTCCCAAATCCTTGAATTTAACGTCTTTTCCCAACAGCTTGTGCGTTCCGATGAGGATATCCACTTTTCCGTCCGCTAATTTCCCAAGCGTTGCCTTTTGCTGCGAAGCGTGCTTCAGCCGGCTGATGGAGTCGATATTGCAGGGAAACTTGTTCAGCCGTTCCTTGAAAGTCTGTTCGTGTTGCAGCGCGAGAATGGTAGTAGGCACCAAAACGGCTACCTGTTTGCTGTCTGCCACCGCCTTGAATGCCGCCCTGATAGCCACCTCCGTTTTTCCAAAACCGACATCGCCGCAAACCAGATGATCCATCGGGATCCGGCTTTCCATACCGTTTTTCACTGCCTGCGTGGCTTTCAACTGGTCGGGCGTATCTTCGTAAAGAAACGACGCTTCCAGTTCTTCCTGCAAATAGGTATCCGGAGAAAAGGAGAACCCTTCATGGGAACGGCGTTTGGCATACAAAAGGATGAGTTCCCGAGCAATATCCTTCACCTTGCGTTTGGTGTTTTGTTTCAGGTTATGCCATGCAGGCGTGCCTAATTTGTTGAGTTTGGGCTGTGTACTGTCCTTCCCTCTGAAACGGGAAACCTTGTGCAGGTTGTGAATATTGACATATAACACATCGTTGTCGCGATACACCATACGGATGCACTCCTGCGTTTTGCCGTTCACCTCCATTTTTTCCAGTCCGCCGAAGATGCCTACGCCATGATCGACATGTACGATAAAATCTCCCGGATGAAGGTCTTGCAACTCCTTCATGGTAATGCTCTTAGACTGTACGAAACTGTTGCGGATGCGATATTTGTGATAACGTTCGAAAATCTGATGGTCGGTATAAAGGCATATTCGCAGGTCGTGATCGATAAAACCTTCATGCAGGATATTGTTGATGGGCGTAAAAGCTGCTTTGGGCGAGATGCCGTCAAAAATGCTTCTCAGCCGGTCGAACTGTTTGCTGTTTTCACTCATCAGAAATGCGGTATAGCCCTTTTCAGTGCGAGAGGCGATATCTTGCACCAGCAATTCGAAATTCTTGTTAAAAGCCGGTTGCGGAGAGGTATCAAATTTAAATTCCTTATCGGCCGGATAACTGAAGCTGTTACCGAACTCAATGTTGCAGAAACGGCTCAACAGGGAATACGTTTCATTTTCTCCTGCAAAGGCTTCCCGTACATCGAAACCGGTACATTCATCTCCGGAAAGGATTTTTTCGGGAGGCTGCTTCTCTATGCCGGCTATTTCGTGCATGACAAGCGGCAAATCCTGGCTCCACACAACGGTATCGCCGGCGAACTGGCTGAAAAGGGAAGTTCTTGCCGCCTTGTACTGTTCCCAAGCCATATTGGGAATGATGCGGATGCTTTCCAGCCGGTTTTCGGATAATTGCGTGTCGATATCAAAACTGCGGATCGATTCCACTTCATCGCCGAAGAAATCAATGCGGTACGGCTGATGATGCGAATAGGAAAAAACATCGACAATGCTGCCTCTGACGGAAAACTGTCCGGGTTCGTACACAAAATCGGTGTGGACGAAGCGATATTCGTACAGCATTTCCCGAATGAAATCAATCGAAACTCTTTCACCTCTGTTCAGTTGCAGCACGTTGCTTTGCAAATGATCACCCGACACCGTCTTCTCGGCGATGGCATGCGCGTAGCTGACAACCACCTTTCCCCCTTTGCCTGCCGGCAGAGAAGGGGCGGGTATCAGCGCTTCCAAAAGTTTTGTACGAAGGATCATATTGCCTTCGTTTACCTGCAACGGCGATGTCATCCGCTTGTAGGAAGAGGGAAAGAAAAAAACCGTGTCGTTTTCGAGGATATTGGAGAGGTCATTGTGAAAATAAGCTGCCGTTTCCGCATCGGAAAAGATGAATACATGGTTGTTAGCCGTTTTCTGTATAAGCGCGGCAGCGACCAGCGCGGGCGACGAACACGACAAGCCTCGCAGGTGTATGCCGGCACCCGGGCGCAAAGCGGTCTGTAATTCCGAAACAAGTGCATGTGCAGCATACATCTTGCTTAAATAACCGGAAAGTGACGTAAGGTCTTTCATGCGGGCGCAAAATTACAACATTTTCCGAACAATGCAAAACCCTGTCCGTTCAGGCTAAATCTTTTTTTGAGGCGCTATTATATCGCACAAATTATAAACACAAAACGATTTCCATCACTCCTTTTACGCACCGATCAATGTCAGGCTGTCTTGCATACCCCTCTTGTGGAGGGGAACGCAGGACAGCGAAAAGTCCCGCAGGGACAACACTTTATTAACCGTATCGTCGCCTGTATGTAAGTAAGGGCGAAAAATTTTTCGCCCCTACATACACTGATTCTTGCGCCGGTTACGAATTACGAATTAAAAATTACGAATTACGAATTACGAATTACGAATTAATTATTTTCAGCAAGGCAACCACACAGGATTGCCCCTACATTAATCCCTAACCCCTATTCCCTATTCATTATTAATTATTAATTATTAATTATTAATTATTCATTATTTTCATCGTTTTCGTTTTGCCGTCTTTTTCCAGCCGGAACAGGTACAGACCTGCCGGTAGGCGTTCCAGATGGATGGTTTCATCGGCGGCGGTCAGCTGTTGGGTGTGGACAAGCGCGCCGGTGGACGTGAACACCGTGAGCGTGCAGCCTTCCGCGCCCGTGAGGTGCAAGGTACCCCTGAACGGGTTGGGATAGGCGGAGATGTCTGCTTTCAGGGTCTCTCCCACTCCGGTGGACGTTCCCGACACGTTTACTGCTGCCGTGTTGCTCGCGGCGGTAGCCGTTTGCGTGCCGATCACGCTGCTGTTGGTATTGGTCACCACCACGTAATAGTACGTTGTCCCGACTGTAGCCGTCGGAGGCGTGTAACTTGTGCCTGTCGCGCCGGTGATGG
>JAISWE010000008.1 GCA_031271175.1 Bacteroidales bacterium
TATATTTACCCAAATCGTCATCATATTCAAGCAATTTATTCTCGACAGCTTCTAACTCTTCCATGGTTTCTGCGTCTCTAACGGTATCTCTAAGAGCAAATATTTCCTTATTTTTTATATTAAGCGGGTGCGTTCTGTCGTGTAAAACGCCCATTGCTTTTGCGACATGGAAATATTTTGCCGACATTCCTGCCACAACTTCATTCAGTACCTCTTTTCTAATAGATATCCGATATATCATTTCTTTGTAGTTGTCAATATATTTCTGCAAACAATCGCTCATACTTTTTGATTTGCCTTTTAACGTATTCAAAATCAATTCTGCATCATAACCGTATTGAACTTTTCTTGTGTAATTCCAAACGGGCGAAAGTGTTGAAAGATTGGAGCAGCGGTCGGCCATTTTTACTATCGCCACTTCGTTCGGCTGTGTCAAAATTCTCTGTAAGCTGTCGTTTAATTGCTCTTTGTATGGCAAAGAACTGTTCTTCGTAAGGGCGGATACCCCGTCTGCCACCGGTTGACCGAATATGGCGGCAAGTTGTTCCGCCGTTGTGTCGGTATCCTCCAATGTGTCGTGTAATAACGCCATTGTAAGAGCGAATTTTTTGTCGCCCTCATTTTCATCCATATTTTCCGCCAAAATGTCGAATGTCTGGGTTAAATGAGAAATATACGGCACTTGGGGGCTGTATTCCTGTTCCTTATGCGCTGTTTTCGCAAACCGGTATGCCTGCGGGAACATCTGCAATATTACGTTATCCGTTTGCATTCACCGTATAGATGGCTGTTTTATCATTTGTTCGTCACCAATTGTACGATTATTAATCTTCCACCGTCTTCTTTGGACAGCAGTATCTGTTTTCCGTCCGTCAGTTCCACCGCCTGATTGAGCGGTACTTTTTTGTTTTCGGTTTTGTCCTCCAGGTCGTTGAGACGTTGGTTGACCAGCAGCCATTTGTTGCCGTGGAAGACGAAGTAGCCCACCGGTTTTTTCTGTTCGTCGGTCAGGCGTTCGTTGGCAGAGATGTTCCGGTTGGCGTGCCACTGGTACAGGTATTGGTTGTGATAGACCATCAGCCGGTAGTCATCGGGTGTAAAGGCGCCCGCCCTGCGGGACGAGTAGAGGTTGAGCACCGGCAGCACACCTTTGTATTCCGTTCCGCAAAACGGGCATTTGGGTTTCGTCGTATTATCGAAAACAAACCACTTGTGGCTGCATTGCGGGTTCTGGCAGGGCTGCATCAGATCGACCGTTTTCAGCAACGAATCTTCCCATTCGTTGGCGGTGGGGCGCAAGGCAGGGTTGTGCAGGCTGTCGATGAAAGCCCTGTCGAACAGTTTTTGCAGGTATGGCCCGCAGACCGTGTACGGTATCTTGTCCGGATCGCCTTGCGGCAATTGGCTGGGCTGCAAGTCCCTTATCTTTACGCGGTTGCTTTTGTCCTGCGGATGTTCGACAAAGAGGGCTTTGGATCCCATCGAAAGTTCTTCGTCCTTCGCCGAATCCAGGTCCCACACTTTACCGCCGCGCAGGGGGTGTCGGTAGAGCAGGTACATATAAATCATCACCGCCAGCGCGTGTTTGTCGGTGGCGATGCTCGGCAGTTTCCGATTGGGGTCGCCGGTTTTTAAAGATTTTGTGGCGATGACTTCGGGCGCAATAAAATCGGGCGTTCCCAACACATCCGGCGGGTATTTTCCGGGAACCACCAGACCGTCGATGTCGATGATGGAAGCCTTGCCCGTCGTGGGGTCTATCAGCACGTTTTTGTACGACAGGTCGGAATGAGCCAGTCCGGCGGCGTGTAAACGTCTTACGGCGCGGCTGATGCGGATGCACACCTGAAAATATTTGAACCAGTCGCCTTTTTCTTCGGGGGCAAGAAATTTGTTTTGGTTTTTTGCCGAGGCATACCATTTTCCTTCTTTTTCCTTGCCCTTGATGCCGAGGAAATCGTTGTTGATAGAGCCTTTGGTGAAAAAGAAGTGCTTCGGATAGGTGGGACAGACCAGTCCCAATTTTCCGTTGTATTCTACGATTTTGACAGGCCAGCAGTACAAATCCTGCCAGTAGTCTCCTCCCGGCGCGTTGAAGATCCGGTTGCGGTAGGTGTCGGTGATGTTTTGCAGGCGATCTTTGGCGTTGAAATCCTGCTTGTCGCGAAAAAACGCTACCACGTAGGACTTGTCGGGGCTGAAATAGACGTCTTTCATGCCGCCCGCGCCGATGATATTATCTACAAATTCAATATCACTGCCGTCTGTTGCTTTTATTTTAACTGTATTTGCCATGGATTAAAACAGTATTGCGATTGTTCTGTCGTCGTGATTTCCTTTCGACCAGAAGTCCAGCCATTGGAGCAGCTGGTCTGCTGTCTGTTCGTTATCGTCTGCAAAATCGACTTTTGCGTTATCTTCGTTGGCGCCGTTGAGGTCATCCCAGAGTGCGTGCCATTTTTCGATTTTGTTCAGGTTGGCGTCTGTTTCGAATTTGGGGTCGGTAATGCCGTCGGTCATCAGGATGAGCGCCGTAAAGTCGTCCACGATGTCGAAGCGCAGGCGTCGGTATATTTCCGTGGGCTGCATGACTTCCTGCATGGTGATGAAGCGGGTTTGTCCGGCAAACTCTCCGCCATCCGGTTCGCCCAGTATTTTCAGGAAGGGCGGTTCCTTGCGGTACAGTCCGATACCGCCGTCGCCCACCCAGAACGCGCCGACAAACCATCCGAACTCGAATTTCCTGCAAACGGAAATGAGCAGGGTGGTTGAAAAATCTTTTACTGTTTTGATTTTTCCCTGTGAATCTTTTTGCGCGGCTTCCTTTTCGATTTCGATTTTAGCCTGAAACGCTGCCGTGCCGATGATGCCATAGAGTGTATCGCCTGTTTTTTTTCTGTTTTCGTCCGACCTGTCCCGCTGAAATTCGGCGATTTGTTGTTCAAAGATTTTCCCTGTTTCCGCCATTTTCGCCTTGCATACGTCGATCACCGTCCGGCAGGCTATTTGCGAGCCACGGCGGGAATATTTTGCCGATCCTGCGCCGTCGGCGACCGTCAAGACGTACCATTCCGACTGTTCGTCGAAATACAGCCCAAATTCGTCGTCGCGGGGTTTGCCTTCGAGGGCGTGCGAGCGTCCGCGCTGGCTGGCGGCGACCATGTCTTTGCGGGCAATGTCCTTTTTGCCAAAGCCCCAAACGCCTTTTGTCTTCTTTGATGCTACTTTTACGAAACCCTTGTCGCTATCGGGTTTCGGATATTCGATTTTTGCGGCATCCTGTTCGGAAGGGATGTTTTTCCACAAGGATTTCGGGTCGGGATTGATAAAAAGGGTTATTTCCTTTTGGATAAGCGGTTTGCCTTCCGTCCAGTCTTTCCGCTTGCATTTCATCTCGATTTTGTGGTCGCCGGCTTGGGTGGGGATGCCGGTGATCTGCGCCTTTGCGGCGTCGTACTGCAAGCCGATCTGCTCCAGTCCGGCAAATTCCACTTCCGATATGTCCGGAAGTTGCGTTTCGAGATCGAACGATACCTCATAGGCATGGTTTACTTTTCCGTTGGGGAAAGCGATGTGTTTGCCTCTGATCTGCGTTTCAAAAGCTTCCTGTTTGGCACGTTCCCGCGCTTCGTCGTCGGGCAGCCCTGTTCCTGCTATCATATTCTTTTCATTTGAGTTGTTTTCCGCAGTTGCAGCTGCGGGTGCAACGGGTTCGTCATTATCTTCCGGCGCCGGAGCTTCCGACGTTTCCGGCGTTTCTTCCGGTAAATTTTCTTCCGGCAAACGTTCTTCCGGCAAATTTTCTTCCTTTTCGTCGTCCGATTTCGCAAATTCATCCCATAAGGTCTGCACGGATGCTTTTATCCGGTCTTCGTATTGAAGCATAAAGTCGGCTCTTTTTTGAGCGTCGTCGGTTCCGATTTCCTGCAAAACTGAGTTCCAGTCCATATTTAGTTTTTTTGTGTGGGTTTATCCTCTGGTTCTGTTTACGTCAAATCCTTCTCCTCCGGCGCTATATTCCGCTTGATTGCCGCACCACGGACAGACGCTGACGTTTTCCGTGCCGACGCAGTGGATTTTTCCGCAGGTTGCATCATACGCCAGTCCGAACTGGTTGCCGCAACACGGGCAGGTGGGCGCTCCCATCAGTTGGTCCGTACCGATTTTCAGGTCGGTTGCCGTTTCGTCCGACAGTTCGAAGTAGGTATTGTCCACCTTGTACGCGCCTACCAGACGGTATTGAAGGCGGACGTCTCCCGCCGCATCCAGAAATACGTTTTTTGCATATTTGATCAGGTAGGGCTGTTTGGTGTTCTGGCATTTTGCTGCCAGCACTACGAAATTGTCGTCCACCGCCGATTTGTCGTTCCGTTTGTTCAAATCTATTCCGGAGAGGGTTTCTCCGTCCAGCTTTGCCAGTTCAAAACCTGTTGTGTTGTTTTCAACACTCAGGCTGCTGGTTTTGATGGAATCGGTCACCCACTTGAAGAATTTTTTGTAGGCATTGACATCCGCGTTGTTGAAAGTCAGTACATTGTCGCTCAGTTCGCCGAGTATGCGGCTGTCCGTGCTATCGCCGAACGA
This sequence comes from Bacteroidales bacterium, assembly GCA_031271175.1. Lineage (GTDB taxonomy): Bacteria > Bacteroidota > Bacteroidia > Bacteroidales > UBA4181 > JAIRLS01. The sequence continues at coordinate 4,585 of JAISWE010000008.1, forward strand.
CACGGCCACCAGATTGGCGGTATGCTTCCAGTTCTTTTTCCACTCGGCAACAGCTGCCTTCATGTCGCTTTCGCTGTCGGTAGGCACGCCGTCGGTGAACAGGAAGACGATCGGTTTCCAGTCGCCCTTTTGCTCGTAGGTGGTTTTCACGAAGTTTTTCCTCAGCTCGTACATCAGGTGTCCCAGCCCTTTGCTGAGCGATGTGCCGCTGCCGATGGGGAAGCGGGGAGGGTAAAAACTGATGATTTCCTGCAGAGGCGCAAGGGTTTTCGGCTGACCGGCAAAAGCGATCACGGAAACCCACACCGTTTCCAGCGCGTAGGGGTCGGTGCGTAGCTCCCGGATGATGGTTGCCATGCCGTCCTGCACCTGCTCAATGGGGTCGCCCGCCATGGATTCGGAAACGTCTATCAAAAAATAAATCGGTAATCGTCGCATATTCATTTATTTTAAATTGTCATCATTTCTTCGATATTCATCCGTAGAATCAGGGTTGTAGCTTGTCCTCGCGGTTCGGCGGCTTTCGTGCAGTTGCTTGAGTTCGCCGCTGCCTTC
>JAISWE010000055.1 GCA_031271175.1 Bacteroidales bacterium
CAGTGTCAGGTTTTGCTCAGTCGAGAAACCCACACCGTCCTTCGGATACCCCCTCCACAGGAGTCGTCCCTGCGGGACACCGGAAAACTGTTATAGCTTATTTATTTCGCATCCCTTAAGGGTGTTGCGGAACAGCTTTTTCAGCGCCGGAAGACTGTCGTAGGCGGTCATGTCGATTTGGACGGGTACTATGGCGATATAGCCGCGACTGAGCGCCCATTCGTCGGTGTCCTCCGCGCAGGGTTCTTCATTGACAAAGTTGCCCGTCAGCCAGAAGTATTCGCGGTTGGCGGGGTCAATGTGCCGCTCAAATTCCTCGTTCCAGTAGCCTTTTGTTTGGCGGCACACGCGGATACCTTTGATTTCCGAAACGGGTATTCTGGGGATATTCACGTTCAGACAGACGCCTTTTTGCAATCCGTTGGCGCTTACCGCAAGGATCATCTTGCGAATGATATCCATATAGGGCATAAAATCGGCATCAGACGAATGATCCGTCAATGAGAATCCGATGCCGGGAATGTTGTACAGGCATCCTTCCATGGCAGCAGCCATCGTTCCGGAGTACAGCACGCTGGATGAAGAATTGGAGCCGTGGTTGATGCCTGCCAGCAAAAGGTCGGGATGCCTGTTGATGAGTCGGTTAAGCGCTATCTTTACACAGTCGGTAGGCGTTCCGTTGCAGGTATAGAGGGTAAATCCGGGCTGTTCGATGCGTTTTTCCAGTCGCAACGGTACTTTCACCGTCATGGCGTGCGACATTCCCGACTGTCCCTCTGTGGGAGCTACCACCAGGACATCACCCAGCGGACGTACCGTTTCCGTGAGCGCCTTGATGCCTCCGGCCTGATAGCCATCGTCGTTGGTGACCAGAATAAGCGGTTTTATGGACATTCGGCAGCAGGTGAAAGAAGGTTAAGGCGTATGCGGGTGCCTCCGCCTGCCGTCAGTCCGGAGGGGCTGCATATTTTTACTTCTGCAACGCCGTTGCGCAGGGCGGCAAAAGCGTTGTCGAGCTTGGGAATCATTCCGGCTGTAACCGTACCGTCTGCTTTGTATTGCGTAAAAAGGGATTCGTCCATCAGGGCGATAACCGAAGCGTCGTCGGAAGGATTGCGCAATACGCCGTTTTTTTCAAAGCAAAAAACCAGATGCACTTCATAACGTCGGGAAAGCGCCACGGCAACGGCAGATGCGATGGTGTCGGCGTTGGTGTTGAGCAGCATTCCCTGTCCGTCGTGGGTGATAGGGGACAGCACGGGGGTAAGCCCCATTTCCAGCAGGCGTTCCAGCGTTTCCGCGCCGATGTTCTCCGGTGACGGATCGCCGGCAAAGCCGTAGTCGATCTCCTTTACGGGACGTTTTACGGCCGGAATGATGTTGGCGTCGGCGCCGGACAGGCCGATGGCGTTGCAGGAAAAGCGTTGCAGCCCGGCGACAATATTTTTATTAATAAGTCCCGCATACACCATTGTAACGATGTCCAGTGTCTGACGGTCGGTAATACGCCGTCCGTCCGCCATTTTCGGCTGTATGCCCAATCGAACCATCAGATCGCTGGCAAGTTTGCCGCCGCCGTGAACCAGCGCCTTGCGCGTTTCCAGACCGGCAAACGCACCGAGAACACAAGTGAGCCTATCCGGATGGTCAATGACGTTGCCGCCTATCTTTAAAAGGGTAAGGGCAGGTTTCATCAGTCGGACAATACGGTTTTCAGGTTTTGCAAAAACAGGTCTGCGTGTTTTTGTTCCAGACAGAGCGCGGGCAGCAGGCGTATGACGTTTTTATCGGACGAGGTGCCCGTTAAGATGCGGTGTTCCTTGATAAGACGATTGCGCAAGGGGGCGACAGGCTGGCCGAAGTCCAGACCGATCATCAGCCCCTGACCGCGAATCTCTCGAATTTGCGGGATAGACGCCAATTTTTCCTTCAGGTAGTTGCCGACATGGAGTGCGTTCTCCGTCAGCTTTTCCTGTTGCATCACGTCCAGTACGGCAATAGCCGCAGCACAGGCCAGGTGATTCCCGCCGAATGTTGTTCCCAACATGCCGATACGGGCTTCGAATCTGGGATGAATCAGTACGCCTGCCATCGGAAAACCGTTGCCCATACCTTTGGCGGTGGTGATAATGTCGGGGCGGATGTCGGCATACTGGTGGGCAAAAAACTTTCCGCTTCTTCCGTAGCCGGACTGTATCTCATCCAGAATCAGTATTGTGCCGTGACGGTCGCACATCTTGCGCAAGGCCTGCAAGAACGGAACCTCCGGACAGTAAATACCCGCCAATCCCTGTATGCCTTCGATAATGACCGCGCAGATGTCGCCTTCGCACAGGGCGTCGTGCACCGCTTCGCTGTCGTTCAGTGGCAGGAATTGCACGTATTCCCTGCTGTTAACGGGCGCACAGATGTTCGGATTGTCCGTAACGGCAAGCGTTCCGTTGGTGCGTCCGTGGAAAGACGACTTAAAACTCAGAATTTTTTTCCGCCCGTTGTGAAAAGAGGCTAATTTAATGGCGTTTTCATTGGCTTCTGCACCGGAATTACACAAAAACAGGCGGTAATCGTCGTAGCCGGACATGCTGCCCAACCGTTGCGCCAACAACTGTTGCTGGGGGATAATGACCGAATTGGAATAAAAACCGATTTTATTCAGTTGTTCCTGTAGCCGCTCGATATAAAGCGGATGGCAGTGTCCGATGGAAATTACGGCATGTCCACCGTACAAATCCAGATATTCCCTGCCTGCGCCGTCGTAGATGAAACATCCCTTGCCGCACACCGGTTCAATATCGAGAATGGAGTAAACTTCAAATAAATTCATTACTTTTGGGTTGATTTCAGGGCTGCAAAATTAAGAATTTAAACCGGAATTGCGGCATTTATTTTTCCGCATTTTCTTGTATTCCGGTTGCGAATCCGATGCAGCCGTCTGTTTATTCTTCCTGTTCTACCAGTTCGTCCAGTGTTTTTTTTAATTTTTCAAAGGCGAATCCCTTCAGGGTAGATTGCATTTTGGCGCGTATGGCATCGGTGCACAGGTTGCCGATGCTGCCTTCGTGCGTGTATTTCAAATCCCGAACGGACGGTGGCGTGTATTGTCCGCTGTTGATTTCCATGCCCACCTGTTTGTAGGCATCACGGAACGGCACTCCTTCCAGTACAAGTCTGTTCAATGTTTCCACGCTGAAAAGGTAACGATAGCGTTCATCGTCCAGTATATGCCGGTTTGTTTCGATTTTGCCCGCCATGAAAGCCGTCATCGACAGGCAGTCTTTCAGGTCGCGGAATATCGGGAAAAGCATTTCTTTCAGTATCTGCATGTCGCGAAAGTAGCCCGACGGCAAATTGTTCGTCACGATGGTAATGTCGGTGGGCAAAGCTTGAATTTTGTTGCATTTGGCGCGTATCAGTTCGAAGACGTCGGGATTTTTTTTGTGCGGCATGATACTCGAACCTGTGGTAAGGTTTTCCGGAAGGGAGATAAAGCCGAAATTCTGGCACAGATAAAGACAGGCGTCCATGCTGAATCGCGAGAGAGTGGCTGCCAGCGACGCCATGGCAAAACTCATGATTTTTTCGGTTTTTCCCCGTCCCATCTGGGCATACACCACATTGTAGTTCAAGTCGTCGAAGCCGAGCAGGCGGGTGGTCATGCTGCGGTTGAGAGGGAAGGACGAGCCGTAGCCTGCCGCCGAACCGAGCGGATTCTGGTTGGCCGTTTGCCATGCGGCATACATCAGCCGCAGGTCATCGATAAGGCTTTCCGCATAGGCGCCGAACCATAATCCGAAAGACGAGGGCATCGCCGCCTGCAAATGGGTGTAGCCCGGCAGAAGCACGTCGCTGTAGCGCTCGCTTTGTTCCAACAGGCAGTTAAAGAGATGTTGCACGCCATGGGTAATTTCTTCTATCTCGTGGCGAAGATATAGCTTAATGTCCAGTAATACCTGATCGTTGCGTGATCGGCCGCTGTGTACTTTTTTCCCGGTGTCGCCGAGTTCTCGCGTGAGCATCAGTTCTATCTGCGAATGTACGTCTTCAATGCCGTCTTCAATACAAAAATCGCCCTTTTGGATTTTACGGAAGATGCCGCGCAGTTCCCTTTCGAGGACTTGCAGTTCGTCTTTGGCAAGCAGACGAATCGATTCCAACATGCGGATATGCGCGATGGTGCCCAACACATCGAACGGCGCCAGATACAAATCCATTTCGCGATCGCGTCCTACGGTAAACCGTTCTATTTCCCGGTTCACTTCAACGCCTTTGTTCCAGAGTTTTCTGTCAATCATTTTCTACTATTTCAGAAAGTTAGGTTCGGTTACGGGATAGGTATCGCTCATTTTTTGTTGAAATGGAGCGAGATGATGCTGAAGGTAACGATTGGCTTTCTCTTCGTTGATATCTGCGGCGTCGACCGAACTTTTGACTCCTTCGATGAAGGCATCGGCGTTGAACCATTCGAATAACGAGTGGCTGATCCGTTTACCGTAAAGATAGCCGAGATAGAAATTGATCGAATCGGTTTCTTTCACTCCGTTCGTTTGCCCGTGGAGAGGAATCAACACGTTCATTGTCAGAACGGCAATAACAAATAAGGTATGCTTCATGAAAAATTTTCCAGATAAAATAAGGATGCAAATGTACATGAAAATTCTAAGATATACAAGTCGTAAAAAGCAAGGTCATGAAATTCAAAACAGTTCATCCGGCTTTGGTCGTATTAAAGCCAAACGGACAGAAAAAGTCCTGTTTGCTGTCCGTTGTAATAAGGTAACAGTGTGATATTTTTTCCCGGTGTACGGTTTTTTGAAAATAATTTCCGGCATACGGGATAAAGCCAGTAAGCCGATTTGGTGCACAGGATGCCGAGTCCCGCCCCGAAGGCGATGTCGCCTACCCAGTGCTTGTTGTTGTATATCCTGAAAACGCCTGTTACTGCAGCCACGGCATAACCTGCCATACCGTACCAGATGGAAATATCTTTGTATTCCTGCCATAAAAATTCGGCGCCCATGAAGGCAGTGGCCGTATGCCCCGAAGGAAAAGAGTTTAGGGCGGATTTGTCCGGACGTTCTTCTCCCACGGTATATTTGATGCTGTTTACCGTGATTGTCGTCAACAGAGCGGATATTCCCAAAATAGCCGTCCGGTCTTTGAAACTGTTTTTTCCCTTGATGCCGGCGAGGTTGAGCGCATAGACGCTCGCTACGGGAACATATTGAGTGATGTCGTCTATCTGGAACTTTTTGGGTGTGTGAACGATTACTTCATGTCCGATGGCGTAGTTCAGCATCTTGCATTTGGGCGCTACCAATACTTCAATGCTTCCGTAAACCATCAGTGTGGTAGGAATAATCAACTTTCCGTACGAAAAATCCGATCTTATCGCCTGTTTGTCGTCGTTTCTGGGTTGGCCTGTTTCTCTTTGTCCGAGAGCTGCCTCGGCATACCCGTACAGGAAAAAACACAACCACATACTCCAAATGCTTTTCCTGTTCAAAATCATTTGTGTAAAGTAGAGTTAGCACTGCAATGAATCATGATCTGAAAACTTCCCTTTTTCAAACCATATTTCCTTTTACTATGCAAAAGTAAATAAAAATTTTGCGATTTCCAAGCGCGTACGGGGGGAAAAAGTTTTTTTACCGAAAAAGGATATATGAAAATTCCGAAAAAAAATCTTATGCTATGCGCGTGCGCAAATAAGGTATGATCTGCTGTAAGTCTCTCTCTCTCTCTCTCTCTCTCTCTCTCTCTCTCTCTCTACAATAATCGCACCAAGCCATATATGCCCTGCATCACAGGTCAATTTCTCCTGTTGGAAAAATCGCGTATTTTCGGAGGTTTTTTGGCTAAAAAGACGACTATTGCACATATAAAGTTCGCATAAAATTTTACGGCACAAACATACAACATAAAAAATCATTCTGCAAATATATTTATTTTTAAAAAGTCATGAAAAATGTCAATCATCTAAAAACATGTTAAATAGATGGTAATTGTTTCAAACTTTTTTCTTTCATCAGGCAAAAGCTTGCAGCCATGCATGCGCCATCAGTTGAGCGCCAGCCAATGATGCATGTACGCCGTCGGGCGTCCACTCCTGTTCTGCGGACTCACTTTTGTTACTGTTTTGTACTTCATTTTTATGAGAATTTAAACCGTTAAAAATATAAATGGTTGATTTGAGAAATTGATTTCTACAGATGATCGTTTGAATATTTTTTGATTGAAAAAAATATCGTATATTTGCGGAAAATATATAAAATAGCAGCGTATGGATACGGAATTAATAAGAACGTTGGGGTTGGGCATAGGCGCCATTGCTACTGTATTGGGCGGGGTGTGGTTCATCATCGGACGGCTGGAACAAAAAATTGACGGCGTGCGCGTGGAGTTGAAAACAGACATTAACGGCGTGCGCATGGAGTTGAAAGCAGACATTAACAGTGTACGCACGGAGTTGAAAGCGGACATCCAAAAACTGGACGTCAAAATTGACGAGGTACGCACGGAGTTGAAAGCAGACATTAGCGAGGTACGCACGGAGTTGAAGGCGGACATTAACGAGGTACGCACGGAGTTGGAGGCGGACATTAACGAGGTACGCACGGAGTTGAAGGCGGACATTAACGAGGTACGCACGGAGTTGAAGGCGGATATCCAAAAACTGGACGTCAAAATCGACGATGTACGCACGGAGTTGAAAGCGGACATCCAAAAACTGGACGTCAAAATCGACGATGTGCGCACGGAGTTGAAAGCGGACATTAACGATGTACGCACGGAGTTGAAAGCGGACATCCAAAGACTGGATGTCAAAATCGACGATGTACACAAGGACTTGGAATACAGGATCGACGAGGTCGGGTCGGAGTTGAAAGATACGCGGAAGGAGCTGAACGACCTGCGGGTAACGTACAGCGCCGACCGGCCGGTGCTTGTGAACTTAGCGGAAGGCCACAAAGACCTGAAAGCGGAAATCCTTGAAGTGAAAGCGGATTTCGTGCGGGAATTGAACGTGGAAGGCCGCGTGAACAACCTGTCGCAATATCTCTTCGGCGAAACAAGGGTGTCCCGTCTCCGTAAAAAGGAAGC
>JAISWE010000109.1 GCA_031271175.1 Bacteroidales bacterium
AAAAAACAAAGTGACGGGAATAATAAATAGGCATTGTCTCCGAGAATGGAATAATAAAAGCGAAAAAAACGTTATGTCTGTACCATAGATAAATGAATATGGATTTATTAAAAAATAGCTGTGTGCTCCCTGACCTGTTTTTCTTTTTACGTACAAACATGATGTAGATGTACTGTTTTTTTATTGCGACACCAAAAACGGTGTCGCATATATTATAAAGTAATGTAATACGGAATGTTATAGTGTATCGCGGATTTTAATGTCGAAGTCAGGGAAAAAAGAAAGATTTTTCATTTTGTAACCCCTCATGTTACATTTCCGTTAAATTTTGCACATAGCTATTGTTATGTGAAATGGATGATATACCTTTGCCACAAAACAAAAAAGAATCATATTCCATGAAAATCAATAATCTATTGAGTTTCTTCACGCCCCGAGATTCCAAATTTATCCCGTTATTGAAAGAAACGGCTGTCATCCTTGTTGATGCAGGTATCCTGATGGAACGTTTTTTTCATGCGATGGACAAGCAGCAGAAAGAAATCAGCGGGATGATCAAGGAACAGGAATCCAAAGCGGACAGAACCACCGGACGCATCTTCAAAGCGCTCAACGAAAGTTTCATCACGCCGTTCGACCGTGAGGACATCCATGAACTGGCCAATAATCTCGACGATGTGATGGATTCCATCAACCGGTCGGTGCGCAAAGTGATCACCCATTCTCCCGACGAGCTGCCCAAATATTTCAAAAAAATGGCAAGCATCATTCGTCGCGGTACGGAAGAGATTGCCACAGCCATCGACGGTTTGGCCGCCATGAAACAAAGCGACAAGAATATCCGTAAGAGTTGCAAGGAAATCAAAAAACTGGAAGAACAGGCCGACGATCTCTACGAAGAAGGCATTATCGACCTTTTTCACGGGAACCTGAAACCGATAGAAATATTCAAATTGAAGGAAATCCTTCAGGAGATGGAAAAGGCGGCCAACAAGATTAACCACACCGGCAAGGTTTTGAAAACGATCATCGTAAAATACGCATAACAATGACGTTACTCATTATTGTCATCTTGCTTGCTGTCGTCTTCGACATGATCAACGGCTTCCACGACGCGGCCAATGCCATTTCCATGATTGTTTCCACCCGTGTGCTGACGCCTTTGCAGGCCGTATTGTGGGCGGCCGCTTTCAATTTCGTCGCTTTCTTTTTCGCCAAGTTCATCATCGGTGAGTTCGGCATTGCCAATACCGTTGCCAAAACCGTTTGGGAACAGTACATTACGCTTCCTGTTATCCTGTCGGGGCTGATAGCCGCCATTACATGGAACCTGCTCACATGGAGGCTGGGGATTCCCTCTTCCTCCTCGCACACCCTGATAGGCGGATTTGCCGGCGCTGCCATTTGTGCGGCAGGTTTTCAGGCCATACACACGGCGGTCATTATCCGGATCGCCGCCTTCATCGTTCTTGCTCCCCTGATAGGGCTTCTCTTTTCGGCTTTTATCACCATCTGCGTACAGTGGGCTTTCCGAAAGACAAACGTACGGCGTGCCGACAGAATTTTCCGACGGGTGCAATTAGTCGCATCCGGCCTGTTCAGCCTTGGCCACGGGCTTAACGACTCGCAAAAAGTGATGGGGATCATAGGCGTTGCCCTCATCTCCTTCAACGCCACCGTTGATCCCTCCTATCTGCCCCACTGGCTGCGGATGAGCCAAATGAGCCAGATGCACGACTGGGTGCCGCTATGCTGTTTCAGTGCTATTGCCATCGGAACCATGATGGGCGGATGGCGTATCGTTAAAACGATGGGCAGTAAAATCACCAAAATCACTTCCGTAGAAGGCGTTTGCGCCGAAACCGCCGGAGCTTTAACGCTTTTCCTCACCGAAATACTCAAAATCCCTGTCAGCACCACCCACACCATTACGGGCGCCGTGATGGGCGTAGGCGCCGTCAAACGTTTTTCCGCCGTCCGGTGGGGCGTCACCATCCATCTGTTGTGGGCATGGATACTCACCATTCCCGTGAGCGCTCTTCTGGCCGCCCTCATTTACCTTATTGCATCCGCTGCCGGCTTCAACTGATCCGGATGAAGAGAAATTTTGCGGAAATCATCGGGAAACTTTCCGGCGGCTAACAACGGCTACCTCGAACGGATTTCCCTTTTCATGAAGGAGAAGTACGAAAGCCCGAAACAGACGGTTGTAGCGGCAATAAGCCCCGTCAGTTGCGGCCACACAATCATCAGGCTTTGTCCCAGCGGCAAGGGGCTTGGAATAGCGCCCTGCACCTGTTCCATCGACAGCGGGCCAAGACTTCGCACCGCAGGCATCAGCAGCGTAGTGCCGGCGTCACTGAACAAATTGCTGGGAGCTACCCTCAACAGATTCAATATGAAATTCTGATAACCAATCATATATCTCATGCTTGCCGTTTCCGGTGGTACGATAGCTTTGGCGATAAGGTTAACAATCATCGAATAAAATACGGTGAAGAAAAGCCATACGGCGATGCTTGCCAGGGCTGATGTGGCTGCCTGCCGGAACAATACGGAAAACAGGATCGACAGGTTAAGCCAAAAAGCGACATAAAAGATGCTTATCAGGAGAAAAGCCGTGATGCGCAGAAATTCACCTGCCGTAGGCGGTATCCCGATGATGATAAGTCCCAGCCCGACCACCAGAAAACCCAGTGCAAAGAAGAGAATGCTGATTACCGCCAATGCAGCGACAAATTTCGCATTGAGCAGATAGTCGCGATGGATGGGCTGCGCCATCACACGGCTGAGCGTGCCGCGATTGTGTTCGGTATTGATGGCGTCGAAACCGAGGCTAATGCCCAGTAAAGGGCCTAAAAAACTGATGAAAACCATGAAGGAAGGCAATGTGCCGTCGGACAGGGTGAACAGTTTGAGAAAGAAAAACGCGCCTTCCGGGTCATTGGGCTTCACCGCATTGCTGAAATTAGACAATGAGGTGTAGAGCGAACCGAAGCAGGTCAATGCAATAATGGCCACCATGATGATGAACCGCCAGCTATGCATGTGGTCTGACATCTCCTTGCGCACAATTACTCTGAAAGGATGTATCACGCCGTTCCGCGAACGGTTTTGCCCCTTCTTCCCGTTTAATAAATCATGGAATATTTTTTTCATACACAACAATCATTAAAAAAAAATCATGTTAACTGAAATACCGGTTGTAAATATCATCCAGTCCGTATTCCGTTTTTTGCAGATACTTAAGCCCGGCGCCGGATTTTACCGCTGTTTCGGCGATAACTGCCGTTACGTCTTCGGTACATTCGATGAAATAAGTTCCATCTTGCAAACGAACGGCATGTACTCCTTTCAACTTTTGAAAGTCGGCTTGCAGGGACGGTTGTTCAACGGCTGTTTTTGCTTTTATCGTCAGGAAATCCCCTGAGAATAATTTTTGCGACAGTTGATGAATATTTCCTTCTGCAATCAGGCTTCCTTTGACAAACAGCCCGACGCGGTCGCATACTTGCTGCACCTGATGCAGATGGTGCGACGAGAACAGCACCGTAATGCCTTCTTCTTTGCTCAACCGGCGGATGAGGTCCATAAATTCCCTCACTCCTGCCGGGTCGATACCCGACGTGGGTTCGTCGAGAATAATGATTTCGGGACTTTTGACAAGTACCTCGGCAAGTCCGAGCCTTTGACGCATTCCCCGCGAATATTTTCCGGTTTTTTTATTCGTTTCGTTTTGCAATCCTACTCTTTCGAGCAGACGGAGGGCTTTTTCCTTTGCCGTTTGCGCGGGAATGCTGTTCAATCTCGCCATGTATATCAGGTTTTCCAGACCGGTGAGATCATCGTAAAAACCTACGTCTTCCGGAAGGTAGCCTACTTTTCGTTTTACTTCGATGGGATGGCTGGTGGAACGGATGCCGCAAACTTCCACGCTTCCTTCCGTCGGTTCCGTAAGGCCGAGCAGCATCAGGATCGTAGTGGATTTTCCGGCGCCGTTAGGCCCCAGCAAGCCGAAAACTTCTCCTTTGCCGATGGTCAGGTTGAGGTGATCAACAGCCGTAAAGGAGCCGTACCGTTTTGTCAGCCCGACCAGTTCAATTACATTCGTCTTCACGACTACCTCCTTCCATATTTTCGGAACAGATATACAACTGCGGCAATCACTGCGGCAATCAGCAGAATGCCCAGCCATCCGGAGAGCAGGGATGTCTTGACGGCAATCCTAAATTCGGCGGTAGATGACGCTTCGGGCGTTTTGGATGTCATCTTCACGACATAGTCGCCCGGTATGGCTTTATCGCTGGACTTGATAAGGGCTGTCGCCTGTGTGGTGGCGCCCGGAATCAGTGTTTCGATCTTTTTCGGATCGAAAGTCACTTCCCAGTTTGCCGGTTTATTGGCTGAAAGTTCTATTTCTTTCAACTCCGAAGAACCGGTATTCCGGATGACAAGTTCTATTTTGCGTGTTCTCCCGGCGGTGATGTCGGCGCTCAACAAGCCTTCCGGCGTGGTGAGTTCCATTGCGTACGAGCCTGTCACTACGGCTTCCAGTTCCAATTGTGCGGAGGTAGAGCCTGTAGATGCTTTTACCGGTATTTTGAAACTTCCGGCTTCAACAATGGCGGGAGGCTTGATTTCAACGGTGACACTGGTAGTGGCGTTGGGTTCTACTTCTACAGAGGTCACTTGCTTGCCGTTGGCGCGATATACTACGTTCCATCCGCGCGCCGCGTCCGAGGTAAGCGCATAGAGCTGTTTTTCAGCCGTACGATTGCGCAAATTGGCGCTGTAGGTGAATGTTGCGCTTGCCTGTCCTTCCATGTTCGCCTGTGTGGTGGTAAATTCCGTCTTATAGGTACCCTGTTCGGACACCGTTATGCTCAGCGGCAAGCTATGTTCTCCCGCTGCAATGCCGAACCGGTAAGTCCCCTTGTTAACCTGTACCGGCACTTCCACTTTAAAAGAAAGCGTCTTCTTTTCACTGGGTAACACGGCAATCTGATTCACTTTCCATCCGCCCGATTTTAATTCGTAATCCCAGCCTTTCGGCAGGCCGGAAACAACAATATCCAAGCGCTGAAGCGATTCGCTGTTGTTGATGATATCCACGCTGTAATCTACCGACTCCCCCGGCGGAACGGATATTTTCGTGTATGGGGTGTAAACGGTGACTTTTGCCTGTAGGGCAAAACTGCTAAAAACAATTCCCACTAACAGGGGCAGCAAAAATAATTTAAATAATTTTGTTTGCATTGACATAAAAATTTAAAATTTAATATTATTTTCTAAATACGGGGCAAAAATAGGAGATGATTTTTTTTTTTGCAAGTTAAATTTTCTTAACGGCATTTGTTTTTATCGAAAATAATTCATTATCAAGTGAAAAATATCACGGTTCCCTCTCGATTTTCTCCTGTCGTTATTCCACCACCTTGATCTCAATCCGTCTGTTTTTCCTGAGGTTGTTGTCGCTGGCGTTTTTCTCACTTTTTTCCGGTTGTTTTTAGATCAGTTTAATATCAATTAGTTAGTGTCTGTCCGAAAACTATTATATTGTCTGAAAATTTTCATACAGTCGTCATTGCGTTTACAATGACACTTTGCATAACCGCCTGTTTTCGAGTGGATTCATCCCGCAGGGATGACACTTTATTAACCGTATGCTTCAGCATACGGATGCCGGCGACGACCGATAAGTCCCGCAGGGACGATACTTTTTTTCGTTGTCAACAAAGTGTCGTCCCTGCGGGACTTGGTTGACGATGTGATTGATTATTTCCAGTAGTAAAGATGCAAAATTTTGCGTCTCTACGAAATGAATATCTGCAATGACGATTCGTAGTTAAGATTATTATGCTGCGTTTTTCAATGTATTATACAAAATGTCAATGAAGCGAAGGAAAAAGATTCGAATCCTTTTTCTCATACAAGTCACGATAAATTTGGATATTGTGAGTTTTCGGGCAGACACTAAATAGTGTCTGCCCGAAAACTATTATATTGTCTGAAAATTTTCGTACATTCGTCACTGCGTTTACAATGACACTTTTCATAACTGCATGTTTTCGAGTGGATTCATCCCTGCGGGACTTGGTTGACGATGTGATTGATTATTTCCAGTAGTAAAGATGCAATTTAGATATTGTGAGTTTTCGGGCAGACACGATGTACTGTTTTTTTTGACTGCGTCACCCAAATCAGTGACGCAAAATTTATAATATGCCGATTTATAAATTGTTATAAAATAGGCGTCGGAGAAGTGTCGAAGTCAAAGGCAACAGGATAGCGCCGTTGCTTCGGCGTCCCGCAAAAACAAGTAGAGACGGTGCGCACACCGTCTCTACAATTCTCTTCCGCCGGGTTTTCCCTGCGCTTATGGTGAAAGGGCTTTCCCTTTTTTACAGGTTAAAACCCGCGATCATCACGGCGTTTTGGAAAACCGGAGACCGGCCACATAAACACCATCCTGGTCGGATGGCAGCAACTTGTCGTATGGGTCCACGGTCCCAGCTGCTGTGGTCGCGCCACTACCGAAGCGGATGAGCGCAACATAAGTGTAGGCGTTGGTAATGACGGATGCGGCGTCAATGCTCACCTCCGTCCATGCATTTTCGCTTACCGTAACCTGTGGAGCAAAAAACTCTTCCCTGCTGTTACCCGGGTAGATCGTACCGCCATAATTGGTCGAAAGCATGTTTAAAAAG
>JAISWE010000128.1 GCA_031271175.1 Bacteroidales bacterium
CGTCATGCCGGGCGACATCAAGTACCGCGACGTGAACGGCGACGGACGCATCGACTCCGACGACCAGACGCCTCTTTCCTACAGTACCTATCCCCTGCTGATGTACGGCTTCGGATACCACCTCTACAGGAGGGGAATGCAGGACAGCCCGACATTGATCGGTGCGTAACATGAGTGATGGAAATCGTTTTGTGTTTATAATTTGTGCGATATAATAGCACCTCAAAAAAAGATTTAGTCCGAAAATCGTTTTTTTTACATTGCCTTTTTAGGATTTATTTTATTTATTTACTGCCTTTTTTCACATCATTTTTTTGATATGATAAAAAAAAATGCAATATTTGCAAGTTTTAAATTTTAAAAAAGCGTTTTTCGCAAAAAATAATGTCAGGAAATTAAATATATTGAAGGTTATGGTAAAGGAACAAATTTTGTATGAGCGATTTATGGAATCATTGCGGCGAAAAGTATCCAGCAAAACACTGATGGTTAAGATGCTTACAGATATCCTGATGATTGAAAAGGACGCCGTATATCGCAGAATAAGAGGAGAAGTAAATTTTACCTTCTCGGAAATAGCTATTATTGCCAATCAGTTGGGCATTTCGTTGGACTCCATCGTGGGAACGGCCTCTCCCACCTACCGTCCTTCGCATCTGAAAGTCAACAGACATGGAAACCCGACGGATGCAGACTACCGTTCGCTGAGCGACTTCAACGAAAGGATCAAAACCATCAGCGAACGTCCAGAAGCTGAAATAGCAGAAATTTGCAACATCCTGCCGCAGCTCTTTTATGCGGACATGGAGGCGATCACGCGCTTCAGCCTGTTTATCTGGGAGCTGACCATCAACGAGGAGGGAAAACATTTCCAGGAAATTACAGTCCCCGAACGTACACGCAAACTGTACCAGGAACTGTTCCACAACATGCGATGCGTCACCTCAAAGTTTGTGTGGGACAGCATGATCTTCCAGTACATGGTCAACGAAATCAAGTACAACTTGAGCATCCACAGGATGGAGCCGGAAGACGTGCTGTTGCTGAAAGAAGAGTTACACCGGTTGCTGGATTATACGGAGAGAATCTGTCTCAACGGCAAGTTCGATGAAGGAGGAATTGCCTATCTGTTCATATCAGACGTCAGCATTTACAACAACTATATGTATGTAGCATGTGATGACTATTATTTCAGCATGGTGAAAGTATTCATTTTGGACAGTATCATTTCCTACGACCGGAAATTTTTTGAACAGACCAAAATTTGTATCAATGCGGTGAAGCAGGTTTCTACCCTGATTTCCATCAGTGGCGGGAGAAGCAGGACGCTTTTTTTCGATAAACAGCGGAAAATTGTCGATTCCTTGTAGCAATGTCTGATTTTTGATATACTTTTGACCTCTATTCAAATTTGTATCATGAAGCGAATTTTAGTTACAGGCGCCACCGGCTTTATCGGCAGTTTTATTGTGGCAGAGGGGCTTCGTCGGGCATACGAAGTCGTTGCGGGGATACGCGCTACCAGCAGCTTGCAAAACCTTCCGGAAGGCGTTACGACGGCTATTTTGTCGTTCAACGACAAAGACCGGTTGAAACAGGAACTGGCCGCGCTCGGCCGGTTTGAGTACATCATCCACAATGCAGGCGTAACCAAATGCAGGGAGAAAACGGACTTCGACAGGGTAAACTACGGGTACACCCGCACTTTCATTGAAGCCTTGACGGAAAGCGGTACCATACCGGATAAGTTCCTGTACGTAAGCAGTGCGGCGGCGCTGGGTCCCGGCGATCCGAAAACGCTGGAACCGGTGAGGCTTTCGGATACGCCCCGACCGGATACGCTGTATGGCAAGAGCAAGCTCAAAGCCGAAGAATGGATACGTTCACAACCGGAGTTCCCCTATCTGATCATGAGGCCGACAGGCGTTTACGGCCCGCGGGAAAAGGATTATTTTGTTTTCCTGCAAACGGTGAACCGTCACCTTGAACCTGCGATGGGGCTGAAAAAGCAATACATCACCTTTATCTATGTCACCGATCTGGTAGCAGCGATGTACCTGGCGCTGGAGTCGGCGCACCTCCGGAAGGCATGGTTTGTTACCGACGGCAAGGTGTATGACAACCGCGAATATGCAGCGATTGTGAAAAAACACCTGCACAGGAAAGCGCTTTATCTGCCTGTCCCGCTGTTTCTGGTAAAAGCTGTCGCTTATACGTTGGACGCGATAGGCAGCCGGTTGGGAATGACGCCAACGCTCAACAGGGACAAATACAAAATTTTGCGTGCCGTCAATTGGATATGCGACGCGGAACCCCTGCAACGAGAACTTGGTTTCGCTGCGCGCTACGATTTGGACAAAGGCATTGAAGCCTGTGTACAGTGGTACAAAAAGGAAAAATGGCTGTAGCGCGTCGCATCAGAACCATGCCGCGTGATAGCGCTTTATCTCCGCCGACAGGGGCCGGGCTTGCCCGTCCGTATGACGGTTGAGACATTCCCAGAATTTTAGCCCGTGGTTTTTGTGGATGGTATGCACCAGTTCGTGCAGCATAACATAGTCCTGCAAATGCACGGGAAGCCGCATCAGGTGCAGGGTCAAATTGATGTGGTTGCATGACGAACAGCTTCCCCAGCGCGAAGTAATCAGTTTGACCGTCACGCCGTGAAAGGAAAAACCGTGCAGTTCGGCCAAGCGCCGGGTGCGTTCCGGCAAATATTCCTGCGCCTCTTTGCGCAAGCGCTCGATGACGATCTTTCGTATGGCCGACTGGGCAGCCTCCGACAACAAGTCAATGTCCTGCGGAAAAAATATTTGCAACTGTTCGGACGTCGTGTGTACGCGAAACCGCGTAGCATTGCAGGGAAACAGTTTTACCGTCTTCGAGGCGGTCGAAAAAACGGTATCGGGCGTAAAGACGGTACAAGTTTTTTCATCTGCTTCAAGCTTTGACCGCATCCTGATGATCCATTCCTTTTTCAGCGTCGCAAATTCCATTGCCTGCTGGTAGGATCCCCATGGCGGCAGCGTGATGCGAATACCGCCAAACGGTTTAAGCGAGATGCGGATGGTGCGTGCGGCGGCGCTTTTGACCAACGTCACTTCCCCCACGTCTTGAAGCTGCATTATCTTCATGGAACCGGATGAACGCATGGATGAATATCCAATGTGAGTTAAAGTTCCCACATGTTCATCACCGGGGCTTTGTCATAGGACACATCGATGTCCCAGTCCCACAGATCGAAATAGAGGTTTCCGCCTTGCCATTCCACTTCGCCCCGCTGAAAATCTACCGTTTCGCTGCGCGGGAAGACTTTTTCGGGAAACAGCGGCCGGGAATAGTCGTCGTTGACGATCCACCTGTAGGCATCTATGCCGTTGGAATAAAAATGAATGATGCGCTCGTCGGTGGAAAAGGTATTCAGGCCGAAGGATTCATCCATAGGCACCCATCCGATGCCTTCCACGTAATATTCGCTCCAGTCGTGCAGGTTGACCGCTCCGGGATGCATCATGAAGCCGCTTTGCCAGCGGGCGGGAATGCCGTTGTAGCGTGCCAGCGTGATAAACAGCAGCGTGACCTGTCCGCAGTCGCCGTGCCTGTTCTCCAGCACATACGCCGGTATGTTGCCGATGGTGGAATATTCCCGCGCACTTGCCCAGGGAAAGGTGGTATCCACCCATTTCCAGATTTTCTGCATTTTCAGGAACGGGTGGGTTTCGTCGCCCACGATACGCTGCGAAATCGCTTTGATGGAGTCGGTGAAAAGGACATGGGGAGGGCGCTCGGAGGTATAAGTCTTGTATAACTCGCTTGCCGTATCGTAGGGAGGGATATTTTTGTTTTTCAGGTCGAACCATTCGGCTGCCGATTGGTAGGAGAAGGCAATGGAGAAGCGCAACGCACTGTCTTTGTGTGCGGTCTTTTCCATGTAGAGCGTCCTGTGGGCGTATGACGGCGGAGAAATGACATAATTGCTGTCATTCACCGCAAGCAGTTTGACGTCCGTTTGACGGCGGTTGCCGGTGGCGGCGGAAGCATCCGACGACATTTCTCTCGGATAGGGAAGCCAGCAACGTACCGTTTCGCCGTCGGGTACGGCATTGGGCTTGACGGTTAAGGTGTATCGCACTTGCATGGCTACAGGCGGCGTTTGCGTCTTTCCGCTTGCCGACAGGAGCGCCACGACTTCGGGTAAGTGCGTTTGCAGTGTTTTTGCCGAAGCCGACGTTGGCACGCCGTCCGCTTCTCGCTTACGCGCAGCGGCAGCCGCGTCGATCCGGAACAGATTGGAAGCCGCACGTGCAAAATACTTTTTCTCTCCGTCAATTACCATGTATTCCAGTTGCTTGCCCCTCTCCCATTGCGCGATCATTTCATCATTCACATCGGGATAGTATTTTTGAATATAGGCCACCACGGAGGCCTTGTCCTTGCTGAAATCCATTGTGATCCGGCGCATCCTGTCCTTGAGGAAATTCAGCTGGTAAAGCGTGTCGTCCGGCAAATCGTTTCCGGCGATATACGCATCGATCAAACGGGCTGCCTGCGTATAATTACCCGCATTTTCCTCGCGATGGATCTGTTGTACCGTAACAGGCGGGGTACAAGCGGCCAACACGACAGTGAACAGTGAATAACGAATAGTGGCGGGCAGGCTTGGGACGCCCCGACGCCGCTGAGCGGAAGCTTCCGTTGGCCGCCGACCGTCGTGCCTTCGGCTGCCTTTTCCCACCGGTCGCCGGTCTTCGCTTTCACGCGCCGACCAAGACGGAGGTATTCCTGCAGCAGGATGTAATTTGCTTTTTAGCCATTGTATTGCCATGATGTATTTTTATTAGTCGGGCAAAGTTAGCATTAAATTTTCAATTACACACAACGATCCGAGTTCCGGTTGGAATGGGCTAATCGTCCGTAAGCTATAGCATACGGTTAATAAAGTATCGTCCCTGCGGGACTTAGGGGAATCCCGGAAACAAATAACGCGCGAAAATTTGAAATACAACATGGAAAACACTAACTTTGCATTTCAAATTTAAAAGCAGATTATAATATGGCAAACAAAATGCTGTACACGGTGACCATTTTTTCAGAGAACACGGTTGGTTTGCTCAATCAGGTAACCGCCGTTTTCACGCGACGGCAGCTCAATATCGAAACCCTGTCGGTATCGCCTTCGGCCATTGAAGGCATCCACAAATTCACCATCACGGTCTTCTCCGACCGGGAAACCATCGAAAAAGTAGTGCTGAGCATAGACAAGCGCGTGGAGATACTCAAGTCGTACTACCACACCGACGAAGACCTGATTCACCAGGAAATAGCGCTGTACAAACTGTCCACCTCCGACTTCATCGACTGCATATCAGTAGAGGCGCTGATCCGGAAACACAACGCCGTTATCCTCGAACTCACCCGGGACATTGTGGTGATTGAAAAAACGGGACACTACGCCGACACGCAGGCGCTCTTCCAGGAATTAAGCGAAAAAGTGAGAGTATTACAATTTATCCGGTCGGGGCGGATCGCCATCACCCGTTCAAAGATAGAACGCCTGAGCGACATGCTGGCGGAAATAGAAGACCGCCGGAAAAGAAAAGAGCAAAAAAGGCAGCATCCAAACAGGGAATAACACATCATAAAATCACTGAAAATGGATAATATTTCCGGCGAATACTCCTTTCCGTTGGAGGCCTATATGAGCGACTTCCGCGGCAAACCGACCCTGCACGGGATAGGCGGCATCCTGATGCAGGCGGCCACCCGTCATGCGGAAGAGCGGGGATTTGGATACTCGGCCATGAACGCCCGGAAACGGGCGTGGGTACTGTCGCGCCTTGCCGTCGAAATGCGCTGTTTCCCTACCAACGACCGGCTGATCCGCGTCCGCACGTGGGTACCGGAAATTAACCGGCTGTTCACCGAACGGTGTTTCGCCCTGAGCGATAGCGACGGCAACCATATCGGCGACGCCCGGTCGCTGTGGGCTGCCATCGACCTCGAAACCCGCAAGCCCACTGTTATTACGGACATGCCCGAATTTAACCGGTTCATCTGCCGGGAGCCTTCCGCCATCGAAAACGTACGGAAAATACCCCCCATCAGGGAAAACCTCGCCGCGGAATCCTTCACCGTCAAGTATAGCGACCTCGACATCAACGGACACCTGAACAGCATCAAGTACATCGAACACCTCACGGATACCTTTCCGATAGAAAAGTACCGCCTGCAGGACATCCGCCGATTCGAAATCTGCTACACTGCGGAAGGACGCTACGGAGAGCGGCTGGACATCCTGCAAAAGGAAGACGCTCCGGAAATCTTCGTGATGGAAATCAGAAACGGCGAAAAAACCGTCTGTTCGGCAAGGGTAAGCTGGGAAACACCAAAATAACGCAGGCTACATGCCGGTGAAAACCATCATATCAAGTTTGCTGCTGACGGCAGTTTGCTACGGGGCGGCGGCACAGACCATTCCGGCGCCCGTCATCGAAGCGGTCAGCGTGAATCCCCTCACGGGCGAGGTGAGCCTGTCGTGGGACATCGACGCCTCTGTTCCGGTGGACGGATTCATCGTGCTGTGGCTGAACCGGCAAACGGGAGGAACGACCAACTACGGTATCGACACCCTTCACAACGCCGCCGCGCGAAGCCACACCTTCCAGCCCGCCGCGCTGCACCTTTCTCCGCCACTGCCCGACCCGCGCGCCAACAGCGTCCCCTTCACCGTCGCCGCCTTCAGGAAAATCCCGTGGACACCCGGATTACGATCGGAGGAACACTACAACGTCAGCCTGTCGCTCGACTTTGACTCCTGCCGCTCCGAACTGCATCTGGCATGGCATCCCTACAAAGGATGGGACAACGGCCTGCGGCAGTACCGCGTGGTGCAACTCTCCGACGCCGCGCCACCGACCGTTGTAGCCGTACTGCAGGATACAGCCCACACCATTTCCGGCGTCGACGCCAACCGAGAATACCGTTTCTTCATCGAAGCCGAACACCACGACGGACGAATCGCATCCAGCTACCGGAAAGAAATTTTTACCGCCCTGACGCCGCCGCCATCCTCCATCCGCGCTGCCGCCCTGAGGCACACCGAAAGCGACATCGCGGAAATCGTCTTCGAGGTCGCTCCCGCAACGCCGCTCTACAACTTTGTGCTGCTGGGGACAGACGATCCCGAAGGAACATGGACGCCGCTGGACACGCTGGAAAACACCGCCACACACATTACCGCTTCCGACAACCAACGGCGGGGAAAAACCTTCTATTACCGGCTGGCGGCGCTGCACCCCTGCAACGACCGCTATACCGCAAGCTCCGACACCATCGCCGCCCTGTGGCTGACGATAGAAGCAACCGAACAGTACAACGCACTGATGTGGGAACCCTTCACCGGATGGCCGGACGCCCGATACGAAATATACCGCACCACCGACCGGACGCCGGAGACACTCGTAGCAACCCTGCACGCCGGCGCTTTCAACGACCAACTTGCAGCACTGCCCGCAGGCGAAAAGCGCTGCTACCGGGTAGTCGCCGTACACCCCGCCACCGCCGCACAATCCGTCTCCAACCGCGTGTGTCTGCTGCCGGAAAGCGACATCTTCATCCCCGACGCCTTCACTCCCAACGGCGACGGCCTCAACGACATCTACCGCCCGCACTTCTCCTACGAACCGCAGGAATATGCGATGACCATCATCGACCGCAACGGAAGCAAGGTCTTTGAAAGCCGAAGCCCCTCCGCAGGATGGAACGGTCGGCTGAAAAACAACCGACCGGCAGGCGAAGGCGCCTACGGATACTACATCCGCTACCAAACCGCCAAAGGAATGATCTTTGAAAAACGCGGAATGCTCCTTCTCATAAAAACCCAAAAATAAACCGTATCCATCGTCCCGTCACATGTACCTGGAAAAAGAAATCAAATTTCTGCCGGGCGTAGGTCCCAAACGCGCCGAATTACTCGAAAAAGAAGCGGATATTCGCACCTTCGGCGACCTGCTCTACTATTTTCCCTACAAACACATTGACCGGACAAAATTCTACGCTATTCGGGAGATCGTTCATTCGGACACAAACATACAGTTCAGGGGACGACTGGCAAGCATGAAGAAAGAAGGCGCCTACCGCAACGAACGCCTGTCGGTATGGATGACCGACCACACGGGAAGCGTGGAACTTGTCTTCTTCAAAGGACTGAAATATCTTTTAAGTAAATTGAAAATCGGCGGCGACTATGTCGTTTTCGGCAAGCCATCGGAGTTCAACGGCGCCGTCAATTTCGTACATCCCGACATCGAACCGGCCACCCGACAGGAAGAAACCATTGCCGCCGTTTTGCAGGCAAGCTACAGCACCACCGAACGGATGAAAAACAATTTCATCACTTCGCGCGTCATCGCCAAACTGATGGTTTCCCTGTGGCAGGGAATGACCGGCGCCATCCCGGAAACGCTTCCGGAAACGCTGATCCACAGCCTCAAACTCCTCTCGCTGCACGATTCGCTTTTCAACATTCACTTCCCTCAAAGCGCCGTACTCCTGCAAAAGGCGCAGCAACGGCTTAAATTCGAAGAACTGTTCTGGATTCAACTCCGAATGCTCTCCCTGCGCGAAGAACGCCACGTCGCCATGCAGGGATTCGACTTCAAGCAGGTAGGCGCCTGTTTCAACCGTTTCTATTCGGAATTTCTCCCTTTTGAACTCACCGAAGCACAAAAGCGCGTAATACGCGAAATACGAAAAGACACCGGCAGCGGAAAACAGATGAACCGCCTGCTGCAAGGCGACGTGGGCAGCGGAAAAACACTCGTTGCGCTCATGGTCATCCTGATCGCCATCGACAACGAATATCAGGCCTGCCTGATGGCGCCTACGGAAATACTCGCCAACCAGCACTACAACACCATCGGGAAAATGATCAAAGGGCTGGGGCCGACAGTAGCGCTGCTCACCGGCTCCACCCGGAAAAAGGAACGAAAGCGTATTCACGAAGGCCTGATGTCCGGCGACATACACATCCTGATCGGCACCCACGCCCTGATCGAAGAAAACGTACAGTTCGACAGGCTGGGAATGGTAGTGATAGACGAACAGCACCGCTTCGGGGTCGCCCAGCGCGCCCGCCTCTGGGAAAAAAATACCCATGCCCCTCACGTGCTGGTGATGACCGCCACCCCGATACCGCGCACACTGGCGATGACCGTGTACGGCGATCTTGATGTGTCGAAAATCGACCAATTGCCGCCCGGACGCAAACCGGTGAAAACGCTGCACTTCTACGAAGAACGAAGCAACGAAATTTTCCGCTTCCTCCAACAGCAAATAGCCGCAGGACGACAGGCATACATTGTCTATCCGCTCATCAGCGAATCGGAAAAAATGGACTATAAAAACCTGGAAGACGGATTCGAGCAAATCCGGAACCGTTTTACCGAAGCCGACGGATACACCATCATCATGGTGCACGGCAAAATGCCCGCCGCCGAAAAGGATCTGGCGATGCGCCTGTTCAAGGAAGGCAAAGCGCAAATCATGGTGGCCACCACCGTCATCGAAGTAGGAGTAGATATCCCCAATGCCACGGTCATGGTCATTGAAAGCGCCGACCGCTTCGGACTGTCGCAGCTGCATCAACTGAGAGGACGTGTGGGACGGGGAGCCGAACAGTCGTTCTGCCTGCTGGCCACTTCCTACAAACTCAGCGCCGACGCCCGCAAACGTATCGAGATCATGACCACCACCACCGACGGTTTCGCCATTGCCGAAGCCGACCTGAAACTGCGCGGCCCGGGCGATATCGACGGCACACAACAAAGCGGGATACCCTTCAAACTGCGCATTGCCAGCCTTTCCACCGACGAACAACTGCTGCTGCTGGCTCGCCGAACAGCCGCCGACATCCTCGCCGCCGACCCCGCCCTGACACAACCCGAACACCAACAACTGAAGGAAACATTGCAACAACAACTCCACCGGGAAATCAACTGGAGCAAAATCAGTTGACTGTCCCCAAAAGGGGCGCACCGTTTGTTTGTACAAAGGTTTGGTCAAGAAAACTTCGTGCAACTTCGTGTACTTAGTGGTTAAAAAAATAAAACCACAAAGTCGCATAAGTCACACAAAGTAAATACAAAATAAAACCACAAAGTCACACAAAGTCACACAAAGTAAATACAAAAGAACTTCGTGCAACTTCGTGTACTTAGTGGTTAAAAAAATAAGACCACAAAGGTTTGTCAAAGAAACTTCGTGTTACTTCGTGTACTTAG
>JAISWE010000205.1 GCA_031271175.1 Bacteroidales bacterium
TCACGACGGTTTCGCACTCCGGACAGGCAAGATGAACGCCTTCGGAAGCCGCCCGGCCTGCTTCGGCAGAAGAAAGGCAGCCTTTGAAAGAATCTATTGCAATAACAATTTTTTTCATTATAATGGTAAATTCTTTAAAAGTGAATACTAAATTTTCCAAGACAAAAATAGAAAAAGTATTGCACAGTACCATCTTTTTCCCAGAAATATTTTTCGTAAATAATAGCGCTAATCGGAATGGTGAGTTAAAGTCAGATGACGGCAACGGAAACCTGTTCGGCTTCCTCATCCGTACAAAAATTGGGCGACTCCCGCATATCCTGCGCGCGGGTTCATGCATAATACGGGAATTTTAGCGCTGTTGGCAATGATATCCTGTTCATCCGCTCCAAAGACGTAATCAATTTTCGTAATGTCTCTGGTAGTGGAAACAATGATGAGGTCAGCCCTGATTTTTTCGGCAAAACGGATCGTTTCATCGGCAAAATTGCTTGTTCTTTCCGCCGTATGTATTTCATAAGCAATATTGTTCTGTTTCAGGAAACGAATGGCAAAATTCAGGTTGATGTTCACCTTTTTCTGTAGTTCGCTGTCGGATACGGGATATTTGAACAGGAGAATCTTCGACAGGAAATTACGTCCTATGTAAATCGCCCACTGCACTTTTTCTTTGTTTTCCGATTTGAAATCAATGGGAAACACTACGTTGGAAATGCGGGTGGTTATATCGGGTTTTGACTGTACGACGATAAACGGCGTATTGGAGCCTGCAATTACTTTCAAAGCCTTGCTGCCGAAAAGTTTCTGAAGACCTTTCATGCCGTGAGTGCCCATGACAACCAGTTGGGTGTTCGTTTCATTGGCATATTCGGAGATCGCCGTGTACAGTTTGCCTTCTTTCACCTTCGCCGTACATGTAATGCCTGTTTCCATTATCGTTTTGTTACAGGTATCCTGCATTTGCGAGCGGTTTTTGACTATTACCGATTTATTGGCGCCCGGTTTTGCAATATGCAACAACTTTATCTCATATCTCATTACTCTGGCTATTTTCACAGCATGAGCCAGCGCATATCTCGATAATTCGGTAAAATCCCACGTGACGACAATTACATTATTTTCCTGACCTTCTTGCATGTGTATAATGATGTATAATGATGTATCATGATGTTATTCAAAAAACGGTAGTTTTTGATTTTTATTGCTTTTTTTCATTTTTCTTCCCACAGTCTGCCTGATATGCTTTGAATTTCCGCATGATTTCCCTATTGATATCTTCTTGCGGCACGTGCAGCAGATAATCTTTGGAAAAATAACAACTCGACATGAAGTTGATGAGTTCGTCGTTTTCCAGTCCGGTCAGTTGGCGTACCAGTTCGCCGTTGAATTTTTTGCCTATCCGGACATGTTCCGCCGTTCCGTCGATCAGGCTTATGTAGTAGCGCATCTGTCGCCCTTCCCGGCTCAAAAGGTTGTAGAGATAGGTGACCGGGCTGACATAGAAGGGGAGCAGGTTCAAGCCGCCCTGTCCGGGTAGCGGCGCCGGCGTTATTTCAAAACGGCTGATGGGATCAAGCTGTAAGGGGTAGGATTCTTCTTTAACGTTCAAAAAGTCGTGTTTAAACTGCCTGTAGTTGGAAAAACGGGTAATGTCCACTTCTTTCAACAGGTAGGCAATTGATTTCAGCCGGACGATGCGGTTGTCGGAATACATCGAATCCTCAACGGCTATGATTAATTTTTCGTATCCCAGCAGGTTAAACTCAATGCTGTCTTTTCTGTTGGCGGTTAGCGTGAAATTGCCGAACTCGTCGCTGAGCGTGCCGAGTTTCAGCGTTTTGTTGACAATGTAGCAGTCGCGGAGGGCGGTGTCGGTGCTGTCGGCTACCACCCTTGCCGCGAAGCGGAAATTATAGTCGGGTATTTGGGCATAGCCGGCCGGTGGCCGGAAAAACGCCGTCAGACAGGCAATTTGTGCAAGCGTTGAACGAAGCATCAGGACAGCCGGTTTTTGTAATCCCCGTATTCGAAACGTTTCAGCAGGGTAAATCCCTTTTGCCGGCTGTAGGTTCCGATGGAAGGATGTGGGACGCCATTGAAAAAGGTAGTTTTCACCATCGTGTAATGAAGCATGTCTTCAAAAACGACGGTCATTCCCGCGTAAGGTTCTTCCCGAAACGACCAGTCGCCCATATAGTCGCCTGCCAGACAACTGTTGCCTCCCAAACGCCATGCCTGTTGCCCCGGTTGAACGTCCGATGCTCCTCTGATACGGGGTTTGTAAGGCATTTCAAGACAATCGGGCATGTGAGCGGTGAACGATACGTCGAGAATGGCGGTGCGAATGCCGTTGCAGGATACGACGTCTTCTACCGTAGCACGCAAAATGCCTGTTTCCCAGACAAAGGCGGCTCCCGGTTCGAGAATGACGTGCAGGTGCGGGTATTTTGCCCGGAAAGTCCGCATGGCGGCTATCAGCAGTTCGGTATCATAGCCTTTGCGGGTCATCAGGTGGCCGCCGCCAAAATTGATCCACCGCAGGTTCGGGAAAAAATGCCCGAACTTCTCTTCCACGGTTTGCATCAGGCGCAGGGTGTCCTCTGCCGGCGATTCGCACAGGGCGTGTACATGAAGTCCTTCGACGCCGTCGGGAAGCGTATCGCCGAGCAGGTGGCGCGTCAGGCCGAGGCGCGAACCGGGCGCACAGGGATTGTAAAGGTCGGTTCCCACCTGCGACAGTTCCGGATTCACCCGCAGCCCCATCGACACCGCCGGATGATACCGTGCCGTCTTTTCGCGGAAGCGGTGGTACTGTGTCAGGGAGTTGAAGGTAATGCGGTTGCTGTAGCGCAGGATTTCGTCGAACCCGCTGTCGGTATATGCGGGCGAGTAAGTGTGCGCCCGAACGTGCATTTCCTCGTATGCCAGCCGCGCTTCGTCCGGCGAACTTGCCGCCATGCCGTTTACATAGGATTGCATACGGGGGAATAGCCCCCACATGGCAAAACCTTTCAGTGCAGGAATGATGTCGATACCTGCCCGGCGGCTTATTTCGCGGATGACTTTCAGGTTGCTTTCCAGCAAATCTTCATCCGCCACATAACAGGGAGACGGTATTTGCGAAAAATCTATCATCTGACAAAGATAGGCATTGTTTTTTAGCTTTTCCAAATCCTGTGTTGACAATTATACAAATTTAACATAAGGAAAGGGGAGCTTGACGGATCGCTTTTTTATACCGGATCGACGTCGGGTATGATTTGCAGTTGGCGGTAGGAGGGCAATGTCCGGAACCGGTCGATCACCGTCCTGTTTTTCTCAATGGGACACCCAAAAAACAAAAAGCCTTTTGGTAGCTAATAGATATTAAACTGATCTAAAAACAGTCAGAAAAAAGTGAGAAAAACAGGAGCGTTATATTTTTTTATTTTGCATCACTTAACGGATCAGATTATGCTAAGGGATCTCTTTTTTCGAATACATCATGTATTTTTCGTCCCGGAATATCTGGGGAAGAAAATACATTGTGTATTTTTCGTCCCGGAATATCTGGGGAAGAAAATACATTGTGTATTTTTCCTTCCGGAGTGTCTGGGGAAGAAAACACATTGTTTCGGCGGCATTTTGAATTTGAAGCGGCGGTGGACGATACCGCATCTCTGTTTTTCTCAATGGGACACCCAAAAAACAAAAAGCCTTTTGGTAACTAATAGATATTAAACTGATCTAAAAACAATCAGAAAAAAGTGAGAAAAACAGGAGGAAAGGGGGGCTTGACGGATCGCTTTTTTATATCGGATCGACGTCGGGTATGATTTGCAGTTGGCGGTAGGAGGGCAATGCCCGGAACCGGTCGATCACTGTTGCAACCAGTTGCTTTGCCTGTTGGATGGACGCTTTTTTCTCGATTTTCAACAGGATATTTTCCAGATAGTAAGTTTGGATCCGTGCAACGATCGGTTCGTCGGGTCCCAGTACCCGGCGTCCGAAGGTGGCGATCAGGCATTCGGCCAGTTCGAGGGCAGCCTGATGCACGACGTCTTTTCTCTTGTGTTTCAGCGTCAGCCGTATGAGGCGGTAGAAGGGGGGATAGGCGAAGGTTTGTCGGTCGGCCATTTGCAGGCGGTACATCCCGCCGTAGTCGCCGGCGACTACCTGCATTAAAACGGGGTGCCGGGGGGATGAGGTCTGGATGATGACCTTTCCTTGCCGTCCGAAGCGTCCTGCACGTCCGCTTACCTGCATCATCAGTTGGAAACTGCGCTCGAATGCCCTGAAGTCGGGAAAATTCAGCATGTCGTCGGCGTTCAGGATGCCTGCCAGCGATACGTTTTCGAAGTTCAATCCCTTGGAGACCATTTGTGTGCCGACAAGTATATCGGTTTTCCCGCATTCGAAGTCGGCGATGATTTGCTCATAGCGGCTGCGTGTTCGGGAGGTATCCATGTCCAGGCGGGCGATGCGTACCTGCGGAAACATTACCTGTATTTCGTCTTCTATTTTTTCCGTGCCGTAGCCGACAGTGGTCATTTCCGAACTTCCGCATTCCGGGCAACGGACGATGCTGTCTGTGGCGTAGCCGCAATAGTGGCATACCAGCCGGTTGGAAAACTTGTGATAGGTAAGGCTTACGTCGCAGTGCAGGCAACGGGGTATGGCTTCGCAGGCGGCGCACCGGATGTAGGGTGCAAATCCGCGCCTGTTCCGGAAGAGGATGATCTGCTTCCTGTCGGCCAGCGCTTGTTCGATGGCTTCCAGTAGGGTAGGATGGAAGTGCGACTGCATTTTTTTCATTTTATGCGCCATCGACGTGTCGGCGAGAATGATTTCGGGCATGGCTATGCCGGCATAGCGTTGTGTGAGTTCCACCAGTCCGTATTTGCCTTCGAGCGCGTTGTAATAGCTTTCCAGCGAAGGGGTTGCCGTGCCTGCCAGTGTTTTGGCGCTGTGCATGGCTGCCAGTACGATGGCGACATCCCTGCCGTTGTAGCGTGGCGCCGGATCAAACTGTTTGTAGGTGTTTTCGTGTTCTTCATCGATAATTACCAGTCCGAGCCGGTTAAAAGGCAGGAAAATGGCCGACCGCGCGCCCAGTATCACGTTGTAGCCGTCGGTTTTGCCGACGCGGTTCCATATTTCCACCCGTTCGGCATCGGAATATTTGGAATGATAAATGCCTGCCTGATCGCCGAAAGCGTTTTTCAGCCGCCGGATGATTTGTGAGGTAAGCGCTATTTCCGGCAACAGGTACAACACCTGTTTTCCGAGTTTCAACTGTTCCGCTATCAGGTGGAGGTAGATTTCCGTTTTTCCGCTTGCCGTAACGCCATGGAGCAGTACTGTGTCCTTTTCGCAAAAGAGTTCTCGGATGCGGTTGGCGGCTTCCTGCTGGTGGGGGGTCATATCCGGGAGGTTACCGGTGTGTGCGCTGTTTTGGCTCAATCGCGAAATGTTTACCGGATAGGGTTCCAATATCTTTTTTTCGACTAAGGATGCGAATGCTCCTGCATGGTTTTTGCCGGCCATCAGTTCCTTTTTGGATACGGCTTTTGTTCCCCGCACGGAAAAGATGCCTGACCGTTGTATATATCCGGCCAGCAGGTCGGATTGCTGCGGTGCATTGGTCAGCTGCCCGAAGACTTCCTCGAGCATTTTTTCGCTGTCGATGCGGGGATGCAGACGTACGCAGGTTTCGTAACGGGGCTTATACCGTTCGGCCATCACTTCCTCTACCCACAGCGCTTCCATGTCCACCAGCGACTGTACTACACGCATCAGGTCTTTGTGCGGATAGCGGGCGGCGATTTCGTTCACCGGAAGCTGTTGCTTTTCGCTTACGATGTTCAGCACTTTCTCCTGACGTTCGGTCAGTTCTTCGCTCTGTACCCATTCTGTGTTGAAATACACGCATGTTGCACTTTCCAGTTTCAACCCCGACGGGATGGCGGCTTTCATCACTTCTCCGAGCGTACACATGTAGTAGGAGGCGATCCATCTCCACAGGTTCAGTTGATATGCATTTACCACAGGCTGTTCGTCGAGCGTACATACGAGTTCTTTTACCGCAAAGTTCGCCGGCATGTTTTCGTGTACTTTTTCCACAATGCCCGAATAAAATTTACGGGGTCCGACAGGCGCCACTACTCTCATGCCTACTTGTACCCGCAAACCGTCCGGCACGGCGTAGGTGAAGTTTTGCGGCATCGCCAGCGGCAATATAACGTCAGCCAGCAACATGACCGTTAATACCGGAAAGCGGTTTTACGGCTGATTTCCGCGATGTTTTTCAGGGGAATCAGGGTGAATCCCCAACTGTAATTCCTGCCGGAAGGGATGAGGTGCTCGCGGGTGGGACGCGCGCCCCAGCTGTCGTAACCGCCCAGCCCCTGCTGCTTCATGTCGAGGCATATCTCTACGAAATCACGGGGACGGATGTCATTGATATGCGTCATTTTCCGGAGTTTGTTTTTTACCGTTTCCGGATTTTTCCCGGATATCTCTTCCGGAGAAAAATTTCTCCACTGATAGTCGCGGGTAGATTCTTCCGAGTCGAAGTCTTCAACGGAGTTTCTTAAGGCGTTGAACTCCATCACACTGTCTGCCAGCAGCAGCAGCCCGGCGCCTTTTTCCGTTGTGAGCGCCAGCCAGCGCGTGTCGGTATGGTGTCCGTTTTCCTGCGGCCTGACGTATGGGTAATACATTTTTTCGGCTGTCGTTTGGTAGTATCCGACGAATGTCCCGTCGCAACGGTCGCTGTAATTCTCCTCGGGTCCGCGTCCCAGGTAACGAACGTACTGCATCCTTTCGGGGATGCGGAATCTCACGCCTATGCGGGGGAGCTCCGGAGCGTCGGGTATGGCGGAGAAATCCGCCCGTACATGTATTTCGCCGCTCGGATAAATCCTGTATGTCAACAAGTAATGGTTGCCGGTCGGCAATAAATAATCGGCGAATAGAACCGTTCCGCCGTCTTCTTTTGCCCATCGAAAGGAGTCCGGACGAAAGCGCTTGCTTGCCGTTTTCCATATTTGCTGGCGTTCGGGCGCGCCGTTGCCGTAGTCGTTGTCGGTAGGGGCACGCCAGAAATTGGGCTGTATCCCGAATCCGTCGTGAATGTATTCCTGTCCGTCCACTTTGCAGGAAGATATCTGTCCGGTTTTTTTATTGAATACGAACGTTGCCCGAGCAGACGATACGGTTAATTCGCCGTCGGTTTCGACGGTAGTCTGCACTCCTTTCGGGATAAACGTTTTCCGGGTAACTTCCGCCGGCAACCGGAACTGTTCACGGGCGATAACATATCCGGCGGGAATCAGCGTACCGGCTGTTTTTGCAAGCACTTCAAAATTCAGGAAATATTCCGTGCCTGCCTGAAGTTTCAATTCCGGAAGAGGCACCGCTGTTATGGTCGATTTTTGCGGGGCGAGCGACAGAGGGAGCACGCCTTCCTTTATTGTTTTACCGCCGTTGGACGACAGCACGGCATATTTGACGGTATATTCGGAAAGATCGGTAAAATAGAATCGATTGGTGATCTTTACGGTGCCTTTTTGCAAATTGTCGGCCTCAAACTTCACGTTTTGGTGGACGTATTTCACTTCTGCCATGGCCGGATGTGGCGTACGGTCGGGATTGACCAGTCCGTTGCACAGGAAATTGCCGTCGCTGGGAGCGTTGACGCCAAAATCGCCGCCATAAGCCCAGTAGCCGCCGTCTTTGTCTGTCCATATACCCTGGTCTATCCAGTCCCAGATGTAAGCGCCGCCGAGATTAGGATAACGGTAAATGGCATCCCACTGTTTTCGGAGATTGCCGTTGGAATTGCCCATTGCGTGCGAATATTCGGACGGCACTACGGGGCGGTCGCTACCCTTGGCGCCTGTGTCTTCCAGCCACTCCGCCGAGGGATACTGTCTGACATACATGTCGGTATTCCATTCCCATTGCGCTCTTTCATAACAAACCGGACGTTCCATGTTGCCCTTTTCCTTTTCCTTCACCCAAAGGTAAGTTTGGTAAAAATTGTAGCCGTTGCCCGCTTCGTTGCCCAACGACCAGATCGTGACGCAGGGGTAGTTCTTGTTTCGCTCATACATGTTTTTGGTTCGATCCAGGTGCGCTTGCAGCCATTCGGGGTTGTTGCCCAGCGTCCTTCCCTTGTTCAGGACGTAACCCATCCCGTGCGATTCGATATTGGCCTCGTCGTAAACATACAGTCCGTACTCGTCGCACAGTTCGTAGAACCGCCTGCCCTGCGGATAATGGCTGGTGCGGACGGTGTTCAGGTTGTGCTGTTTCATCAACGCAAAGTCCTTTTTCATGGTTTCCTCCGTTACATAATGGCCTGTGTAGGGATCATGTTCGTGGATATTAACGCCTTTCAGTTTGATGGGTTGTCCATTTACCATGAACACTTTGTAGGGCTGTCCGCCGGCGTCTTTTTGCGCGGATTCGCCGATTTCAATCCGGCGGAAACCGACATGAAACGGTACTGTTTCCACCGGTTTTTCGTTTTTGCCGATGTTCATCAACAAGCGGTACAGGTTCGGTGTTTCGGATGTCCATGCGGCCACTTCCTTCAGGATATGCTGAAACCGCACTGTGGAAACGGATTCCGCCGGCAATCGTACCTTCTCCGATGCGGAACAGACCACCGTGCCGTTTTTGTCCGACAGTTCGTAGGCCACATTCCATTCGCCCGCCACAGAAGAGGTGTTTTTGACGTCCATTTCGAGCTTGAAAATACCGTTGCGATAGCTGTCGTCCAGCGTGGACACCACACGGAAATCCTTCAATGCCGTTTGGGGCTGCGACCAGAGATACACGTCCCTTTCGATTCCGCTGATGCGCCAGAAATCCTGACATTCGAGATAGGAACCCGTACTCCACCGGAATATTTTAATGGCCAGTACATTTTTACCCGGACGAACATACGGATTGATCAGAAACTCGGCTGTAGTCTTGGAATCTTCGTTATAGCCGACTTCCCTGCCGTTAATGTAAACATATACGCCGGATTTTGCGCCATCCAGACACAGGTATATATCCCTGTCCATCCATTCCGCAGGTATATCCATATCCCTTCGGTAAACGCCTGCCGGATTGGCTTCCGGTAGCTCCGGCGGATGGGGATTTGCCGGCTTAAACTCGTAAGGGATGTTGGTATATATGGCAACGCCGTATCCCTGCAATTCCCAGTTGCCCGGCACCCTGATGTCTTTCCACGCATCGGCGGATGTCTGGGGATCGGTGATGTTGGCCGGCAAATCTCCGCAGGCATCCGCAAAGTAAAATTTCCAGATGCCATTAAGCGACCGGTAATATCGGCTGTTTTCATAACGAAACGTTGATGCGCTCGAACGGTCGTCGTAGGACATAAAGGCGCTACGCGGATATTCCCTGTTTTTTTCCACTGTCTGAACATCCTGCCAGTAGGGCAATGTTTGTGCAAATGTTTGACCTGCAGATAAACAGGCCATAAAGATAAATGCCGTCTTTTTCATGATTAAAAACTTTTTGCAAAGTAAATTATTTTTCAGGAGATAAAAAAATCAGGTATTGTAACAAAAAATCACTATCTTTGATTTTAGTTTCAAATGTATAGAAGTCTAATTATAAAAAGCTTAATATAAAATACAATGGAAAGACGTCATTTTTTAAAAAATACACTGGCAGGAGCTACCATGCTGTCTTTTACTTCGGGAAGTTTTTCGGAAATCTTCGGACAGAAAGCCCCCAGCAACAAGATAAAAGTAGCCCTTATCGGATGCCGTAACCAAGGATGGTCTAATTTGGAAAATTTCCTGAAATATCCCGATGTGGAATGTATTTCCCTTTGCGATGTTGATGACGAATGGCTCAATAAATGCGCCGCTGCTGTTGAACAGCGCACGGGGAAAAAACCGCCGCAACTCGTTAAAGACTGGCGGCGTGTCATCGACAATCAAGACGTGGACGCCGTTATCATCGGCACGCCCGACCACTGGCACTGTTTGCCGCTGGTAGCGGCTTGTCAGGCAGGGAAAGACGCTTACGTAGAGAAGCCGCTCGCCAATACCATTGAAGAATGTAACCTCATGGTAAAAGCGGTTCGCAAATACAATCGCATCGTACAGGTAGGCCAATGGCAACGCAGCGATCCCCACTGGGACGAAGCGGCAGCTTTCGTGCAAAGCGGCCGGCTGGGGCAAGTGCGTACCGTCAAAGTGTGGGCTTACCAAACCGCCAAATGGACGCTTCCCGTAGTGCCCGATTCCAATCCGCCCACAGGCGTGGACTATGACATGTGGCTCGGACCGGCGCCCAAGCGCAATTTCAACTCAAACCGGTTTCACTATAATTTCCGGTTCTTCTGGGATTATGCCGGAGGATTGATGTCGGACTGGGGCGTACATCTGCTCGACTATGCTCTCAAAGCCATGAACGTCGGATTGCCCGCATACGTGTACGGCGCAGGAAGCAAATACGCCTACCCCAACGACGCCATGGAAACTCCCGACACTTTGATGGTTACCTACAAGTACCCGGGATTCAACATTATTTGGGATCATGCCTGCGGCATCGGACACGGAGATTTTGACAAAGGCGAAGGACTTGCTTTCTTCGGCGAAAACGGAACCCTCATCCTCACGCGAGGCGGATGGGAAGTACGCCCCGAAAATAACAATCGCGGACGTAACTTTCCCTATTGCTATCCCTGCGACGATGCACCCAGCCCTGCTACCCCGCGAATGGAAGCCGTCGAATGGAAAAAAGGAGAAGGGAAAGGCCTTTACAAACATGTGGGCAACCTGCTGGAATGTATCAAATCACGCCAACAACCCAACTGTAGCATCGAGACAGGCGCTCAAACAGCCAAACTGAGCCATCTCGCCAACATCTCCTGCAGGCTCGGAAAAGCCCTCGCATGGAACGACTCCACCAATACCTTTGATGACAAACGCGCCAACAAACTCGTCAAAGCATATTACCGCGCACCTTGGAAACTTCCCGTCGTCTGAACAAAAGGGCAAAGGAAATATAGCCGGTTGCGAGATGATCTCAAAATAATGGCAAAAAATGATTATTTTTGCGCCCTAAAAATCAACGGTAAATAAATATAATGAGCAAATATTCAGTTATGACTGCCGAAGAAGCAGTCCAATTCATTCATGATGATGATAACGTGGGATTCAGCGGATTTACTCCTGCCGGCTGTCCTAAAGTAGTTTCCGAGGCCCTTGCCCGGAAAGCCGAAGGGGAACATGTCAAAGGGAATCCCTTCAAAATCGGGATGTTCACCGGCGCATCCACCGGCGACAGCATCGATGGGGTTCTTGCCCGCGCCCATGCCATCAAGTTCCGCACCCCCTACCAGTCGAACAATGACTTGCGCAACGCTATCAACAGTCGGGAAGCGCCTTATTTCGACATGCACCTGTCGCATCTGTCACAAAACCTGCGTTACGGATTTCTCGGCAAGGTGGATGTGGCTGTCATTGAGGCGGCCGATATTACGGATGCCGGCGAAATTATCCCGACCTGCGGCGTCGGCATTTCGCCGACCATTTGCCGGCTGGCCGACCGAATCATTATTGAACTGAACAGCAAACACCCCAAGTCTGTTCGCGGGATGCACGACATCTACGAACCGGCAGACCCTCCTCAGAGAGAGGCAATTCCGGTGTACAGGCCTTCCGATCGTGTGGGCGCGCCCTACATCAAAGTCGATCCGTCGAAAATTGTGGCGGTGGTGGAAACACAAAAGGAAAATGAAGGCGGTAAATTCGCTCCTGTGGACGAAGTGACAGCCAAAATCGGCGATAATGTGGCGCGTTTCCTTGTCAACGAGGTGAAAGCGGGACGTGTTCCTGCCTCTTTCCTGCCGGTACAGTCGGGAGTGGGTAATATTGCCAATGCCGTGCTGGGCGCGATGGGTAAAAACAGGAATATTCCCGTTTTCGAAATCTATACGGAAGTGATTCAGGATGCAGTGATCGACTTGATGAAAGAAGACAGGGTCAAGTTTGCCAGCGGATGTTCCCTAACGGTCAGCAACCAGGTGATGGATGAGATATACGCCGATTTGGACTTTTTCAGGGATAAAATCCTGCTACGTCCTCAGGAAATATCCAATCATCCGGAGGTGATTCGCCGGCTGGGGCTGATTACCATCAATACCGCTCTGGAAGCCGATATTTTCGGCAATATCAACTCCACTCACGTGGTAGGGACAAAAATGATGAACGGTATCGGCGGGTCGGGCGATTTTACCCGCAATGCCTACCTTTCCATTTTTACTACCCCCTCTGTGGCCAAGGGAACCAATATCAGCGCTATCGTACCGATGGTGTCGCACCACGACCATTCCGAACATTCCGTTTCCATTTTGATTACGGAGCAGGGCGTTGCCGACCTGCGCGGCACTTCGCCGACACAACGCGCTCAACGCATCATCGAAAATTGTGTACATCCGGAATACCGACAATTGCTGTCCGATTATCTCAAGTTGGGCAGCGGTCACACTCCCCACCGGTTAGATGCAAGCCTT
Source organism: Bacteroidales bacterium (assembly GCA_031271175.1). Taxonomy (GTDB): domain Bacteria; phylum Bacteroidota; class Bacteroidia; order Bacteroidales; family UBA4181; genus JAIRLS01. Next base: position 12,530 of record JAISWE010000205.1, read on the forward strand.
GCGTTTCATCATGCTTTCAACGCAACGAAAGACATGCACAACGTTGATTGGGCAAAGTATCAATAGTCAAATAGTTACATGATTCCAGTTTTCGCCGGATTTGATACGGTAGAGTTGCATTTCGCTTATGCCGTATCTTTTCGCGATTTGTTTGTAACTTCGCTTCCGGTCGGGATCAGCGATCGCTTTTTTAAGCCGTTTCACCTGCTGTTGGGTTAATTTATAGCCTTTGCTGCGGGGGGAATGGTTTTTGCGGGCGTGCTGCACGACAGGGTTAGCATTCTGATGGAGTAACATTTCTTCTTTTGTCGCCCACCTCAAGTTATCGACATGGTTGTTGTGCTTGTCGAAATCCGAATGAATCACGTATTCCTGTCCGGCAAGCGGTTCCGGAAGAAAATAGCAGGCTACCAGTTTGTGTATGCAACGGCCGTACTTGATTTTCTGGCTGAGGCTCAACACCGGGTAGCCTTCAATAAAGCCGAGTTTCAACAGTTTACCCGTTTGAATTTCGCTGGTATAGCTCACCACTCTGCCATAGTTGGAAACAGCATATTTCTTTCTTTGAAACTTGCCGGCGGCAATGGTTTCTATTTCTTTCCATTCTTCATTCCAAAAATTTTTCATCCGATCAACTGTTCATTTAAATTCGACCTGTCATGTGAAAGATATCAGTTGTCACTCTCCTTTAGGCTTTTGATGTCCGCTTCTTTCATGGCATTATTTACCAGATAGCGGTGCCGTTGGCGGTTTTTGGCAATATCGCACGCCAGATATATCGCTTGCCGGAACGATTCCGTTGAGGCGATGTCTTTTCCGGCAATATCATAAGCCGTTCCGTGTGCTGGGGATGTTCTAACGACCGGCAGACCGGCGGTATAATTTACCCCGTTTTCAAAGCACAGCGTTTTGAATGCCGTCATGCCCTGGTCGTGATACATGGCCAGAACGACGTCAAATTTTTTGTACTTGTCCGATCCGAAGAATCCGTCGGAGGGATAAGGGCCGAAAGCCAGTATTTTCTCATTTTTAGCCTGTTCGATGGCAGGGACAATGATTTTCTCTTCCTCGTTGCCGATGACGCCATTGTCGCCGGCATGGGGATTGAGCGACAGGACGGCTATCCGCGGACGATTGATGTTGAAATCCCCCGGCATGGTGCGATTCAGCAAGTGCAAGCTTTCCACAATGCGGGACTGGGTAACGGTTTTTGGCACTTCCGCCAACGGGATATGCCCTGTCAGCATCCCTATCCTGAGACGGTCGCTGACCATCAGCATCAGTATCTGTTCTTTACCAAATTCCGATTGCAGGTATTCGGTATGTCCCTGAAAACGGAATTGTTGCGACTGTATATTGTGCTTGTTGATGGGAGCTGTTACCATAGCGTCAAGGAGGTTGTCCTTCATCTCCTTCACAATGGCCTGCAAACTCGCCCATGCCGCCTGTCCGCCTGCTTCGGTCGATTTGCCTATGTCCACATGGATTTCGTCGCCCAGACAGTTGACGATGTTGATTTTCTCGTCTTGCGCTTCTGCCGCAGACGGGATGGTGACCGTATTCAAAGAAGTTAAGCTGAGCGCTTTACGAAAATAAGCGACCACTTTGGGTGAACTGTAGAGTATCGGTGTGCAAAGTTCAAATATCCGGGTGTCATTCAGCGTTTTAAGAATAACTTCGCATCCTATGCCGTTGATGTCGCCGTGCGTAATGCCGATGCGCAATTTTTGCCTGTCTTTCATGGATGATGAGTGGATGAATATGTTTTCAGAAATTCGAATAATAACCTGACGCCTACACCTGTTCCGCCGGCGGGACGGTATTTGTCGGCGTTTTTCAGATAGGCCGGTCCTGCGATGTCCAGATGGATGTAGGGGTAGTCGGTAAAATGTTCCAGAAATTTTCCGGCGGTGATCGCTCCCGCCAATTCTCCACCTATGTTTTTAAGATCGGCAATGTCTGATTTCAACGATTCGGCATAGTCGTTCCAAAAGGGAAATTCTGCTATTCTTTCAAACACGGTATTTCCACATTCGATCAGCATGTTCATCGTTTCCCGCCGGGCGTTGCCCATCCCGACAATGGCTTTTTCGCCGATAGCGCGATGTGCGGCGCCGGTCAGCGTAGCAATGTCAATCACCAGTTCGGGGTTGTATTTTTTTGCAAAAAGCAGGGCATCTGCCAGGATCAGCCGTCCTTCCGCATCGGTATTCAATACTTCTACCGTAGTGCCGTTGCACATCGTAATGATATCGCCCGGCGAATAAGCGCTTGCGCTCAAGCGGTTATCCGTTGAAGGCACAAGCCCGATCACATGAACGGGAAGTCCGGCTTTGGCAACTGCGCAAAGTGTGGCTGCAACGGCTGCCCCTCCGGACATGTCGCATTTCATGCAATCCATGCTGTTGGCCGTCGGTTTGAGGCTATGGCCGCCCGTGTCATAAACCAACCCCTTGCCGGCCAGTACTACCGGCTCCCGATTCCGCGCATTCTCCGGATGCCATTCAAGAATCGTAAAAGTAGGCGCTTCCACGCTTCCTCTGTTGACGGCCAGCATACCTCCCATTTGAAGCGCCTCGATGTCGGTTTTGTTTAATACCTGCACGCTCAAGCCTGTTTCCGCCGCCATCTCCTGTATTTCGGCTGCCAGACGAACCGCCGTCATCACGCAAGCCGGCTCGTTGACAAGGTCGCGCGTTTTGCAAACCGCCTCCAATACGCAGTTCATTTCATCCGTCCGACGAGAGGAAACACCCGCCAATATCACTCTCTTCAGGGAATATTGCCGTTCCTCCTTCTTGCCGACGTATTTTAAAAACTGATAATTTGTTAACACCAATCCTTCGGCAAAGGCAAAAGCCCATGCCTCTCGTCCGGCGGCATTAACAACCGTAATATCGCCAATCTGCTGCTGCCGGATCATTTCGTGAACGGCGGCGGCGCCACATCTCAAACTTTCCATTTCCGCCTGTTCCGGCGCATCATGATCCACTGTCTGTACAAAGATCCATTCCTTATCCGTACGGACAGGAATCTGCTTCGACTTAAAGCCGATCTGCCGACGGACATAATCCGCATCCTGTTGCGTCAGTCCGTAATGTTCAAAAGCGCATGAGGGAGTTGCCAACAATACCCTATCACCCTTTACCGGGTCTTTATTTTCTTCTAAACGAATCATTTCCCATGATATTTGCGACAAAGGTATGAAATTTTATTCATCCTGCAAAGGATAGCACGGAACCGCAGCAAATGTACTCCTGTTTTCCGCACTTTTTTTGGCAAAATGGATGATTTTATGGGAGCGCGTATCGACATTCTTGGCGTCGCCAATGCATCAAAATACGGCAAATCGCTCATCTTTAGTTGCGGTTATTGCCATGCATTCCGCTTCAATCAACCAGCCCGGACGGCACACAGGCGCCCATGCGATTACTTTGGGTGCATGTGGACAGGTTTTTGCCAGCCAGTCGTTGATGATCCGGTAGTCCGTGGTATTGCGCAGATACACCATCATGCAGGCAATATCGTTCGCGCCGGCGCCGGCTTCGGACAGCAGCGTCGTGATGTTCTCCCACATGCGTCCGGCCTGCTTCAGCACATCCGAGGGATGTACGATTTCGCCGCGGTTGTTGATGCTTGCCGTGCCCGAAATGAAGATGTGCCGGCGATCGCCATACTGTATGGCGACGCCCCGCTCGAATGTCACGCCATATTCGTGCGTCGGATTGAGATGCGTCGGAGCGCGAAGATAGCGGATTTGTCCCGGTTGCAGGCCATCGACGGCATAAGCGTCCATCAACACCAGTGTATCCGCGTTTTTATATTTTCCTTCGATGCCCGTGCTGGCGATAAAATGCGTATCCTTTGTCAAGCCTTCCCGTGCGAAACACGCCCTGCGCGCAGCCACCATTCCGGCGTAATGCGTATCAATATCGTGCACGAAAACCCAAGTACGCATGCAATTACCGGCCAGCGTGCACCCTTCGGCAGACAGCAGGCCGATGTATTGCCCGAAGACAAGTTCCGTCTGTTCCGTCTCGCCGGCAGCGGAAGCATGAATCTGTGTATGAAACAGATGGCGGTAATCCGAATGTGTTACGATCGTAGCCTGTCCCCTTTCGGACAGAAACCCTTTGGGTATCAGGTATAGCCATAATGCAACCCTGCTGCCGTCTGGGGGCGGCTGCTGTACGATGGAGACGGCTGTGCCGCCCTGTTCGCGCGGGATAAACGGGTGCTGACCGGCGAGATCGCCGACAAAATAACGCCGCCAAACGATTTCGACGCCGGGCAACTGTTCGAGCAGCAGTCCGACGGCTGCCTCGATACGTTTGTGCTGGCTTCCGGCATCATACGTTGCGTCCGTCATGCGGAACATCGCATGATATTCGGGAATATTCGCACCGGATGGACAAAAAATGCCAAGCAGCGCACGAACCGACAGGTTTTTCCATTCTAACGCACGGTAATTCATACTTGTTTACAGGGAAACCGGGCTTCGAACCCGTTTCCTTTTTTTTCGTGGACGATTCTTTTTTTCAGCCGACAAAGATAACACTTTTTGTTCCTCTATTTTCCCAGGGATTCCAGATGCGGGGAAAAAACGGCTGCGATAGCTGTCAGGGGAGGTATATGCGCAAATTTTATAGCGGCGGTTTCGATTGTCTGAAAAATCACCGGTGGACATGGCCTATTCAAAACCCGGTTGGCCTGAACGGAAAATGTTTGCCGGATGCCGGCGGAATGGAGGTTGGAGATGAAAATATATCACGGCAGCGAGGTATGCATCAAAACCATTGACCTCTCTAAATGCAGGATGGGGAGTGATTGAAATTTTCACTCAAAAAATTACCCTCAAAATATTTTTTTCATTGCCATTTAAAAACAAAGTACTACTTTTGCGTATTCATTCAATATTTGGCAGTTATGGAAGTTGAACGTGAAATGTTTGCCGTATGCCGGCGGAATGGAGGTTGGAGATGAAAGTATATCACGGCAGTTATACGGCGGCTGAAATTCCGAAAATGATGAAAAGCAGGTTTCCAAAGGACTTTGGCGAGGGTTTTTATTGCACGGAATTAAAAGAACAGGCGGAACGTTGGGCAAAGCGTTACGATATTGCTGTGATGTCGGCTTACGAGTACACGCCTGACGACAAACTTCATGCGTTGATTTTTACAGAAATGACGGAACAATGGCT
>JAISWE010000210.1 GCA_031271175.1 Bacteroidales bacterium
TGAGAACGTAATTTTATACTGTGTATCAACATTTTACCTATTTGTCTTGAGTGACCATGCAGAGGATTTTTAGAGGAAAGATACAACATAAAAACGCATTTTGCAAATATAAAAAAAAATGAAAAAAAAGTCAAAAAACGATGAATAGTGAATAATGAATAATGAATAATGCTCCATTGTTCGTTAGAGTATTTCTATCAATAGGAACTTTACCCCATCAGGGACATGATGTCGGTAGAAAACGTACGCCCCGCACCGAGTCCCCGTCCCTGAAGGGACGGAATGTGGGTAGCGTAGTTCGACCCTGACAGGTCGTTTTGTCCCTCGCGGGCGAGATCATAATAATGCCGTCCCGGCGGGACTTTCCAATGAACAATTGACAATGAACATCGGACATGCTGTCTGCCACCGCTTCCGCAGAAGGACTGGCAAACTATTTCGAGGAGGCCGGCATCAAAAACCAAAGGATATTGTTTCCCCATTCTGCCAAAGCTTTGCCCTTCCTCCCGGATGCGCTGCAAAAAATGGGCAACCGGATCATCGCTTTTCCCATATATGATAATGTGGTGAATGACGAAGCAGTCAAAACCGACCTGAGCCGGTTCCGGAAAATCATCTTCTCCTCCCCTTCATACGTGGACGCTTTTGAACAACTTTACGGAAGCATCCCAAACGGCATCCCACTCATCGCCAAAGGAAAAACGACAGAAGAAAGATGAATCAAACAACTGACAACTGGCAACTGACAACAAACCCTTATTTTCCTCAAGCCTTTATTTTATCAAAACGAACATGGCGGAATACGGATCCAGCCGGAAGCGGCAAACATCCGACTTCGCGATGTTTCCGTTGCTCGGGTCGAACAGGCGGTAGCCTGTGGCGCCGGCGTAGCTGCCCTGTACTTCTATCGGACTGTCGGTATTGTTAATGACCATATATAGCGGTTTCCCGTCTTTTACGAAACGCGACACGATCGGCTTTGCCTCCCCATCCCATTGCATCCGGTCGTTGACAGCCGAAACGGTTTCGGCGACGGGATTTTCCGACAGTCGAACGCTTTGGGCATAACCGGCAATGTATGCCGTCTCGTCCGGATGAACGCCATGCTGCGGCAACCATCCCGTCCAAATGACTTTACCTCCGGCTTTTTCAAACAGTTCCAGTTTTTTCAGCACTTTCAGCGGAACCACCTGTACATGGCTCATCACGATGACCTTAAACTCCATTCCTGCGATGTGCAACGCGCCGTCCGCGATTTCCGCCTCCTCGATGGCCTGTGCATCCAGAAAATCGTAGTCGCACTGATGATGCCACAACTCCATGGTCAAATGCTGGAGCGCCTTTTCTAATTTCCCGATCTCCTCAGTTTCGGCGCGGTGTTTCATGTGCACGGTATGCAGTGGCTTGTAGAGCGCCTGTACGGTTTCTGTCGGATAGTAAACGCCTGTTTTGCTGTCGTGTACCGCCCCGTCTAACAGGTAGCCCATCCGTCCCAGGTAATCCGAAAAAGCGGCCGGATCGGAAATCCGTTCCACCTCACGGTAAGAATTGAGGTAATTGCATCCCGACAGCCACAGCAGGTTGGCAATAGCCCGCAACTGCCCGTCGGTGATTTCGTGGTCAGCGCCAAATACTATTTCAATCGGGCACAACTCCACCATAACGGTTTCGGCTTTGTTGCGTATCCGGGCGAGGGAGCCAATATATTTAGGGCCTATATATCTCCGTTCGCCCATGTACCGGCTGTAGGTTCCCCGAATCACATCGCAGCCGATCCAGTCCATTTTATCCAAAGTGGTAAACAGGTTGCCGTAATAAGCGACATGTTCATGGATGAATTCCTCATTGTTGATGTGTCCGGACGATTTTATGCCGTGCGCGCCGCACCAGTCGGATATGTTTTGGAAATAGGCGTCGGAGACGAACGATGCGAGCGTTTGGCGGTAGTGGATGCGGACGATGCGCGCCTGCTCGTCATCCCCCTCGAAAAGGCAGTGGATTTTCGGCATCAGGTCGTAGCCATGCTGCCGCTCAAAACGTTTCTCAAGACCCGTTACCCATGACACCGGCGCATATTTGTGACCTTCGGGATAGGAACGTTCCGCGTCGATGTAGCCTTCCATCAGTCCCGGTTCGTCCGTAAAGATGGCGTCTATGTTGTCGCTCATGTTCTCCATGTTGCGGTAATAAGCATCGTGCGTGATACGGATGAAAGCGTCCACCGCCTTTTTATCGGCAATGTTGATATACGGACGGCCGTAGTTCGCCGCTGCCGCCGTTCCTTCGAACAGGCGCAGGGTGCATACCGTATAATGCTCGTCGCCGTGCCGGTATTCGTAAATGACTTCCAGCACATCATCCGGTTTTTGTCGGTTTTCGGCGGCTTTTGTCTTCAGCAGCACGATGCCTGTGGCTTCATAAGCGCTGTCCTCTTCCAGTACCAGGCCTCCCGCGTCGCCGCTCGGAAAACCGAGTTCGTCGTACAGCCACACCAAAACGCCTTTTTCCTTCAGCATCTTCACCGTCCGGTTCAGGCTTTGCCAGCCGGCTGCATCTTGCAGATAAGTGGAATCTTTCAGAAAATTGGCGGGATAATTGATCACCACGCCGCTTACTCCTTTGGCTTTCAGCGTATCGAGATAAGCCCCCGGATCGGTTTTTTGGGTTAGGTTGTGCGCCATCAGGTGGAACCGGTATTTCGCCGGCGGATGCAAGAAGTCTTTCGTCCTGTCGGGAGCCGGGTTACATGCGGTACATAAAGCAACCATGGTGAGTTGCAACAACTTTTTTGATCTATTTGTTTTCATAAAAAATGATTTTAATTTATTAGAGATAAAAATTTTTAACATATTACACTTTTTTGACGCTGAAAGGTTTGGTCTTTTTGTCCCTACAGGAGGCCGTAACAACCGATCTATCTTGTCTATTTCGCATCGCTTAATTTTTTCAAAGTCCGACTACAGTAATCGTTTTGCCGTTTACCGTTTCCTTTTTAAAGTAGCGTTTTTCCTCCCATTTGACGGTCGTGCGGCGGTCGAAAACCACCATCCAGCCTT
>JAISWE010000067.1 GCA_031271175.1 Bacteroidales bacterium
TGCTCTTCCAATTTTTCTTCGCGTTTCGTTTTTATCATCTGACTTTATTTGAATAATTTAAAGCTGCAAATATACGATTTTTTATGTAGCTGTTTTTATAAGGTTTGCACACCCTACCCTGCGGGACTTTTCGCTGATGTGATGGCTCGTCCGTAAGCTGAAGCATACGGTTAATAAAGTGTCGTCCCTGCGGGATGAATCCACTCGAAAACATGCAGTTATGAAAAGTGTCATTGTAAACGCAGTGAGGAATGTACGAAAATTTTCAGACAATATAATAGTTTTCGGGCAGACACTAAATAAATACACCCGTCGAAAACATCCTGTTGTGGATTATGGAATGTTTTTTGTTGTGGCATTATTATGATGAAGTTGCTGGCCGTTTCGGGAATCATCTTGTGCGAATGCATGAGTTTGCTTTCGGCGCAGACCGTACCGGTGCGGGGGACGGTAACAGACGCCGTTACAGGAAACATATTGCCCTTTGCCACAGTAATGGTGGTACCGGCGCAAATGGCAAAGGGCGTCATCACCGACAACGGTGGATCTTATGCCGTCGAACTGGATGCCCGTAGCGAGGGGCTTATGTTTTCCTTCACAGGTTATCGGGCGGTAACGGTGAAAACGGAAGATATCCGCAACGGAAGATTAGACGTGCAATTGCTGCCGATGGTACATGAACTGGAAGCAACCACCGTGACGGGGAACAGGAAACGATACCGGAGGAAAGGCAATCCGGCGCTGGACATCATCCGCAGTGCGATTGCCCGCAAGGGAAAGAACCGTATCGAAAAGCATGAAACCTACCAAAACGAAATATACGGAAAGGTAGTACTTGCGCTCGGCGAACTCGACGACAGCGTGAAGACTTCGTCCCTTTTCCGGCAATATCCTTTTCTGTCAAACTATATCGACACCTCCGAAACAACGGGAGCGCTTACGTTGCCCGTCTTCATCCGCGAAAAAATCATTGAACACAGTTATCGCCGGTCGCCCGAAGACCACAAAAATATTATTGTGGCGTCGCAAATTGCCAATTTTCGCCGTTTCATCGAAAACAAAACCATCAGCGTAATGATGGACGGGCTGGTAGGAAAAATGAACATATACGACAGCAAAATGACGATCCTCGAGAACGAGTATGTCAGCCCGCTATCGACTCTGGCGCCGTTGTTCTACCATTTCCATATCCTTGATACGCTAATGACGGACGGACACCAATGTATCAAACTGTCCGTATATCCCGCCAACGAACAGGATTTCGGATTCAGCGGCCAGTTGTACATTACCAACGACAGCATGTATGCCGTGAAACGTGTCGAACTGACTTTCTCCGGCAAGGCGGGCGTCAATTTCGTCAACCGATTTTCGTTTGTTCAGGATTATACCTTGATAGACAGTACGTGGTGTCTTACTTCGGAAGAATCCGTCTTTGATTTCAGTTTTTCAAAAAATAAAAACATGATCAAAGGCAAAAGCACCAACATCTACTACAATTATCGTTTTAACGAAGACATTCCCGCCGAAACTTTTGATGGCGGAAATACGACGGAAGAGCGCATCGGATACGATATGCAGCCGGAAGACTACTGGAACGCCCACCGTCCCGTATCGCTTTCGCGAACGGAGCAAAACATTTACAGGCTTCTGAACGAAGCACAGGACGACTGCAAGTTCAAATACATGATTACCTTGATCGGCATTGCCCATTCCGGCTATCTGGAAGCCGGAAAATTCGACCTGGGGCCTGTCGGTGCGATGTTAAGCCTGAGCGATATAGAAGGCGTCCGGCTCCGTTTCGGCGGAAAAACCAATGCCCGTTTCCACCCTCGCCTGTTTCTGGAAGGTTACGCGGCTTACGGATCCGGGGACAATCGTTTCAAATACAACATCGGCGTCCGGTATTCCGTCAACAGCCGGAAAAAGCATCCGTGGGAATTTCCCATGAACCTGTTCAGCGTATTGTACGAAAGCGATATTGAAACCCCCGGAAGCTATTTCTCACTCAGTAGCCCCGAACATTTTCTGCTCTCGTTCCATCACGGAAAAGCCCGGCAAATGATTTACCACAAAACCATCATCGCCAAATGGGACAAGGAATACGGCAATGGATTCTCGTTCAGACCCTCGTTGATGCACCGCGAAGAAACCCCCGCCGGAAGTTTGTCGTTTATCGGCATCAATGGAGAAATACACCGCATCGCCATCACGCAGGCGGGACTGAGACTCAGGTTTGCTCCCTGCGAACGATTCTACCAGATACAGCAGTACCGCACGCCGATCAACCACATTTATCCGGTGTTTACGGCAAACTATTACTGCGGCATAAAAGCTTTGGGCGGAGACTACAACTACCACAGGCTGGAACTGTCGATAGACAAGCGTACCTGGTTTTCCAGTTTCGGATTTGCAGACGTGTGGCTCAAATCCGGAAAAATATGGGGCGCCGTCCCTTTCCCTTTGCTGGTGATTCATCCTGCCAACCAGAATTACGCCTACCAGGACGACGGCTATAACATGATGAATTACCTGGAATTTGTGAGCGACCGTTACCTGCAAGCCCACATTTCCTACAATTTCAACGGATGGATAATGAACCGGATACCACTTGTCAGGAAAATGAAACTGAGGGAAATCTTTACTTTCAAAATCCTGTGGGGAACCCTGTCAAAAGAGAATGAATACGGCACACATCCAGACCTGTTCCGTTTCCTTTCCGATGGCGGCGTCTCTACCATGTACACACTGACATACCTGCCCTATATGGAAGCAAACGTCGGGATAGACAATATCTTCAAATTCCTGAGGCTTGATCTGGTCAAACGCTTCCATTACCTCGACCACCCCGATGTATCGGAATGGGGGGTAAGATTCCGGATACACTTTTCTTTTTAGGCACGCGAAATAAATAACATGTAACGGTTCGATTTCATGTCCTGAAAGGACATAATGTTGGTAGAAACAGATACTCCTGATGTGTCGTCCCTGCGGGACTTAGTCGCTGATGTGATTGCTCGTCCGTAAGCTAAAGCATACGGTTAATAAAGTGTTGTCCCTGCGGGACTTTGACAGTGTCAGGTTTT
>JAISWE010000076.1 GCA_031271175.1 Bacteroidales bacterium
TGACTTGTCTTTATTGAACTATAAGACTTCGTCAGAGGTAGAGTTCTCATTCATGGGTTTTAGAAGTGTTTCGGTTAAGCCGCTGCAAAGGGAAAAAGCACCATTGCCGATAGTCGTCACCGAGTTGGGGATAGTCAGGGCGCCGGTGAAGCCGGTGCAACCGGAAAAAGCACCATCGCCGATAGTCGTCACCGATTGGGGTATGGTCAGGGCGCCGGTAAAGCCGGTGCAATCGGAAAAAACATTATTGTCGATAGTCGTCACCGAGTTGGGAATGGTCAGGGCGCCGGTCAAGCCGCTGCAACCGGCAAAAGCAGCATAGCCGATAGCAGTCACCGAGTTGGGGATGGTCAGGGCGCCGGTCAAGCCGGTGCAATTGTAAAAAGCAGAACTGCCGATAGTCGTCACCGAACTGGGGATGGTCAGGGCGCCGGTAAAGCCGGTGCAATTGTAAAAAGCATAATGGCCGATGGTCGTCACCGCATTACCGATGGTCAGGGCGCCGGTCAAGCCGCTGCAATTGTAAAAAGCCCAATCGCCGATGGTCGTCACCGCATTACCGATGGTCAGGGCGCCGGTCAAGCCGCTGCAACCGTCAAAAGCAGCATAGCCGATAGTCTTCACCGAGTTGGGGATGGTATAACTGCCTGTTTTTCCTCCGGGGTAACAGACAAGCGTTGTCTTGTCTTTATTGAACAATACGCCGTCGGCAGAGGAATAGTTCGCATTACTGCCGTCAAGCACAATATCCGTTAAGCCGCTGCAATGGGAAAAAGCCCCATTGCCGATAGTCGTCACCGAGTTGGGGATGATCAGGGCGCCGGTAAAGCCGATGCAATGGTAAAAAGCATAATTGCCGATAGTCGTCACCGAGTTGGGGATGGTCAAGGCGCCGGTCAAGCCGCGGCAATCGGTAAAAGCCTCATTGCCGATATGCGTAACGCTACTTCCTATCGTCAGATACTTGATGCCGTTCCGGTAGGAAGACCAGGGGGAAGATGAGGGAGAATAATTCGCCATGGCGCCTGCACCGCTGATGGTAAGGGTGTAGTTGTCGGAGGCGCCGGTAATGGCCCAGGTGCAGTCGCCGGTGGCGCCGGAGGCCACTGTTTGGGCAAGGGCGGAAGGCGCGGCGGCGCAAAGCCATAGGCCGAAAAGACACAAAAAGCGTTTCCTGCCTGCGGCAAACGCAATGCGATGGGAGTAAAGGGTAGATGTTTTCATAATGACATTTTTTTTACTGTTAATTCTTAATTCTTAATTCTTAATTGTAAGGATTACGCCGCAGTAGCATGCTACTCGACACCTGAGTAGCATGCGACGCGACACCTGAGTAGCATGCGACGCGACACCTGAGTAGCATGCGACGCGACACCTGAGTAGCATGTGACGCGACACCTGCAAGCCGTGCGACCGCACATGAACCGGTTGCTCCGAAAAATCATTGGGAGCAGGCGTCAAAAGATTGTCAACCAAAGTATATTGTAACATGATGGTAAAATTTAAACAGTGAATAATGGCAGGGTGTTTTTTAATCGGATACAAAAAACCGCTCCTGCAAAAAACAAGTGATGGCAAACATACAACATAAAAAACGCATTTTGCAAAGCTTTTTTAATGCAAAGGATGATTATTTTCAAGATCAAAATAGAAACGACTAAATACAAGCATATTATAGATAGAAATAATTGTTTTTTTAATGGTTTGGTCAGGAGTGAATTTTGAATGAAATAAAAAGAGGTATCTGTTTTCCACTCCCATGATGAGTGATGCTGTCTGTAGGATACACATGCACGATGATGTCTCCTGATGGCCGTGTTGATACAGTTTTTGGCGTAACGATTTTTTTTAATAATTTTACCGCCTGAAATCAATGCCATGATGTTTTCACATATCTCCTTTCGACGGTTGAATCTGGTTGCCGGTTGGTGCTGTTGCGGAACGGCTGCGGCGCTTTATCTGCTGACCATTGAGCCGACAGTCAGTTTTTGGGATTGCGGCGAGTTTATTGCGGCAGCGAACAAACTGGAAGTGGGACATCCACCCGGAGCGCCGTTGTTCCTGCTGTTGAGCAGAATTTTCACCTTGTTTGCCCCGGACGCGACAAAGGTAGCCCTTTGTGTCAATATTTTTTCGGCGCTGGCAAGTGCATTCACCATCCTGTTCCTTTTTTGGACGATTACGCATATCGCCCGGAGAATCGTCGAAAACCAACATCCGACATCCGGAAGCCGCCCGTCAAGGACGTTTATTGTGCTGGCGAGTGGGGCTGTCGGCTCGCTGGCATACGCTTTTTCGGACACTTTCTGGTTTTCAGCCGTTGAAGGCGAGGTCTATGCCACTTCTTCCCTCTTTACGGCAGTTGTCTTTTGGGCTGCCCTTCAATGGGAAACGGTAGCCGACAAACCTTATGCCCGTCGATGGCTGATCCTGATCGCTTACCTGATGGGGCTGTCAATCGGAGTACACATATTGAACTTATTGACCATCCCTGCTATTGCCCTGATTTATTATTTTCGCAAATATTCTCCCACCTGCAAGGGCGTTTTACTCACTTTGCTCTGCGCTTGCGGTATTTTAACGGCTATTCTCTACGGAATCATACACGGCGTGATAAGAGCGGCAAGCTATTTCGAACTGTTATTTGTCAATGAATGGGGATTCCCCTATCATTCCGGCGTCCTCTGTTATTGCATCCTGCTGACGGCCATACTTGCCGCCGGACTGCTGTTCAGCTACCTTCGCAAACGTTATCTTGCCCACACGATATGGCTTGCTGTCACCGTTATCCTCATCGGTTATTCATCCTACTGTACCATTGTTATCCGATCGCTGTCCGATCCGCCCATGAACGAGAATCATCCCGACAACGTTTTTTCGTTGATGTCGTATTTGAACCGCGAACAGTACGGCGACCGGCCATTGTTCTACGGTGCGGTTTATAATGCGCCCCGCGAAGGTTATGCCTTCGATCGTCCGGTTTATACCCGTCAAAACGGACGTTATGAAATCACACACCGGCATTCCCGGCCATTGTACGACACCCGTTTCAACATGCTGTTTCCCCGCATGTACAGTCCTGCCGCCGAACACGTAGAGGTTTACGAAAACTGGGGAAATATCAAGGGGCGGCCTGTTGATGTGACGGACGACAATGGCGAGAAAACAACCGTTTACAAGCCGACTTTTGCGGAAAACATCCGGTTTTTCCTTCACTATCAGTTAGGCCACATGTACGGACGCTATTTTATGTGGAATTTTTCCGGAAGACAAAATGACATACAAGCCGATGGAGGTATCCTGTACGGAAACTGGATCAGCGGTATCCCGCTCCTTGACGATCTGCGCATCGGACCGCAGGAAGATATGCCGGAACACATGAAAAACAGCGCCGGACGCAATGTGTATTTCATGCTGCCGCTGTTGCTGGGCGTCATCGGTATGTTCTGGCAGCTGTACAGCGACAGGAGGTATTTTTGGGTAATAACCACGTTGTTTGTCATGACGGGCATCGCCGTTGCCGTCTATCTCAACCAAACGCCCCTGCAACCCCGCGAGCGTGATTATGCCTATGCAGGCTCGTTTTATACCTTTGCCGTTTGGATCGGTTTGGGGGTTGCCGCCCTTTACGATGGCTTGCGAAAAAAAACATCCGCATTGCCGGCGGCAATCGTTGCCGTATCGCTTTCAACGACGGCGCCGGCTGTCATGCTGTGGCAAAACTATCGCGACCATGACCGCTCGACAGGATATACCGCCCGCGACATAGCTTGGAATTACCTGCACTCCTGCGCCCCCAACGCCATTCTTTTCACTATCGGCGACAATGACACTTTCCCGCTATGGTATCTACAGGAAGTAGAAGGCGTCCGGACAGATGTGCGCGTGGTGAACCTGATGCTGCTTCATGCCGACTGGTATATCCGCCGGATGCAGTCGGCCGCCTACCATTCGGCTCCCTTGCCCTTTCATCTCCCCGAAGCGAAATACCGTACCGGAAATCGCGACGTCATATACCTCATCGAGCGCAGCAAAGATACCGTCCGTCTGCAGCAAGCGCTGGACTTCATCGACAGCGATGAGCCGCAAACCCGATTCCATCCCGCACCGGAGACAACGCTGGACTATTATACCGGCAAAAATTTCTCCCTGCCGGTGAGCCGACAGCAGCTACCTGCCGATATCCTCTCCGGACATGCCGAAAAGATACCGGAAGAAATTTATTTCCGCATCCATTCGTCCGTCATCACCAAAGACCAGTGGATGGTGCTTGAAATCATTGCAGCCAACAACTGGGAACGCCCTATCTACTGGACTGCTTGCCACCACGAAGGAACTGTCGGACTGGACGACTATCTGCAATTAGACGGAACGGCATACCGGCTGGTGCCGTTCAAAACGGACAGTAGAAACGAGTTCTTTACCGGCCATATCGCATCCGGAATGTTGTATCATCGCCTGATGAACGAGTTTCACTGGGGACGTTTCGAACGGCCGGATGCATGGATCGACCGCCAGAGCCTCCGTTCAATGGGAATTGTCCGTGCACGGCATCTGTACACGAGGCTGGCGCTGCAACTGATAGAGGAAAACCAACGGGAACGCGCCGTAGAAACGCTCGACCGCGCCTTAACACTGTTCCCTCCGGACAAACTCCCTTATGATTATTATTCGCTTTTTCAGGCGGATGCACTCTATCTCGCCGGACAGACGGACAAAGCCAATGACGTACTTTCCGGATTTGCCCGCCGGTGTCTGGACGAACTCCGCTATTTTTATGCTTTGCCGCCGCTATTTTTCGAATCCGTGGGCCGGGAAGCAAAAATGGCGGAAACCTTTTTGGCGGAAATCATGCGTATCGCAACGGCTAACCAACAGGAACATATCAATGAAATGATTCGGGAACGACTGGAGAAACGGCAATGAAGACATGTAACCTGTGCAACAAATTATTTAAAATTACGTATGATCATACGATGAAACGATGGCTGACATATCTGTTTTTTTTCTTTATTACCGCCATGCCGGTAATAACAGGAACTTCATGCGGCAGTTCGAAGAAAACCTACGGTTATTCGAAGAAATCCGCCAGCATGAAAAAGATCAACCGCGAGTCTCCGCTGATTTACGACAAGGAAGGGGGGTACCGCGTGGATCATCGCGGCCCCGAACAGAAAAAAGCCGATGCGGCAAAGGCAAAAAAAGAATCCGACAAGCAGAAAGAATCCGACAAAACATATAAAGAAGCGCTCGAACGCCACCGTTCGATACAGTCGGAAGAAGTAAGGCAGCGGATGGACTACCATTTGTCTGTTTCCGACAAGGAACACAGCAAGGAAAAGGAATTTTTCCTGAAACGCTGGTTCAGGCCATCGACCGACAAGGAAAAAATCGAGAAACGCCGGGCAAAGGAAGTGAAGAAACGAATGGCGGCTACCCGCAAGAAAGCCGAACAAAACAATGCCGAACGGATGAGTTCATCCTTCAAGGGACACAAACGGAAATCCAAAGGGAGAGCCGATCCTGCCGACTATCAGCATGGCGGCGGCGGTGTTTACCGGGAAGGAAAGGGCGGCGGCGTGAATGCCGCTGATTACGAGCAAAGCGGCGGCGGCGGAAACTACAAAGAAGGCAAGGCGAAAAGCGTGAAAGCCGAATCGCAATCGAGCGGCGGCGGCGGGCGCTACAAAGCAGGCAAAGCGAACAGCGTGAAAGCCGAATCGCAATCGAGTGGCGGCGGCGGACGCTACAAAGCAGGCAAGGCGAAAAGCGAGAAAGCCGAATCGCAATCGAGCGGCGGCGGTGGACGCTACAAAGAAGGCCGGTCGAAAGGAGTGAATCCTTCCGACTATTAAAAAGTTCTCAAACCCATGTTGGATTTTACAAACGGTAATGCAGGGAAGTTGCTGCTTCAATTTTCCGTTCCGATGTTTATCGGCAATGTCTTGATGCAGTTTTACCATGTGGCGGATGCTTATATTGTCGGCAATTTTCTCGGCACAAAAGCGCTGGCGGCAGTAGGCGCCTCAGGCCCCATTGTCTTTGCACTGGTTTCGTTCATCATTGGTATCGCCATGGGCTGTACCATCATCATTTCCCAATATTTCGGAAACAAAGACACGGAAAAAGTGAGACACGCCATTGATACGGTCATTGTTTTCGTGGTCGCGGCTGCCCTGCTGATCATGCTGGTGGGCTTGCTGATGTGCCATCCGCTGTTGCAACTGGTCAAAACGCCGGACGACGTGATGGACGATGCCCGCACTTTTTACCAAATTACCATCATCGGGATACTGCCGCTGTTCGGAATCAATGTCTTGAGCGCTATTTTGCGCGGGCTGGGCGATTCCAAAACTCCGCTTTACTACATGGTTGCTTCATCCATACTCAACCTGTTGCTGTTGATGCTCTTTGTGCCGGTTTTGCAATGGGGGATTGCCGGCGCCGCATGGGCAACCGTCCTTGCCGGATTGCTGACGGTTGTCGTCATGATCATGCGGCTCAGGAGACATGAGATTATCCGGATCGCTTTCCGACCAAGGAATTTCGACCTCTCTATTTTCCGGAAAAGCGTTCGCATAGGATTTCCCAACGGTATCCAGCAGGCGCTGGTAGCCATCGGCATGATGGCGCTGCTGAGTATCGTGAATGATTTTAAAGACAGCGATTTGCTGGCAGCATACTCTATTGCAGGACGTATTGATTCGCTGGCAACTGTGCCGGCCATGACTTTCTCAGTCGCCATTGCCGCTTTTGTCGGACAGAACGTGGGAGCCGGAAAGTTGCATCGCGTGTCGGAAGGGTTGCGCGCCGCTCTGTTTATCTCTGTTGCATTGTCTGTTGCCGTTTCTGTCGTGATGGTCTTATACCGGTACGAAATCATGCGCGGGTTTGCTACCGACGCCGCTCCGAAAGTCATTGAACTCGGCAGCCGCTACCTGCTGATTATCGGCATGTTTTATTCCTTCTTTTCGGTGATGTTTGTCTTCAATGGCGTCATGCGCGGTGCAGGCGACACGCTGATACCCATGTTCATCACGCTGCTGTCCCTTTGGCTGGTGCGAATCCCGTTTGCATCGGCAGTGTCGGAAATCATTGGCCCCGACGGCATCTGGTGGTCTATTCCGGCCGGATGGTGCGTAGGGATGATCTGCGCCATCGTCTATTACCGCACCGGACGGTGGAAAAACAAAGGAGTGATACGACCGGAGGAATTGAATATGGAAGAACTGCACCAATAACATAGCGCATGTTTTAGCGGAAAGTAGCGCATGTTTTAGCGGAACATAGCGCATGTTTCGGTCGGAAGCGGCGCAACCTGCGGCGCAACCGTCAGCTTCTTACCCGTATTCATCACCACGAAAAAGCTTTCCGGCATCATCGCTGCACGGTTAGTCGTGCAGACAAAGTTTGGACGGGTCGATCACCGTTTCCCTTTTCACGAAATACTGATATACGATGCTTTTGGGATATACGCAGGAGGGAAAATCTTCGGGCGCTTTCATCCCTTGATAGGCGCGTTTCATTTTCCGGAAGTCCCTGTGCGCTTTCAGGACGGTTTTCAGGACGGATGTGCCCGATAGCAGGCCGCGAATACCGGAAAGACAGTCCAGCAACCGGCGCAACAACAGCCGACGGCAACGGCACCGCCGGGGAAGGTTCTTATACATCATCAACAGGTTGTTCCGGTAATTCAGAAAGGTTTTGAACGGTGAATTTTGCGGCAACATCCCTCCGCCGACGTGATATACTGCTGCATCCGGAGTGTAGCGGATGCTGTAACCCGCATTCTTCCATCGCCAGCAGAGATCTACTTCTTCCATGTGTGCAAAAAACGCATCATCAAATCCACCGACATCGTGAAACAGGGACGCCCTGACAATACAACAGGCGCCGGCAGCCCAAAATATCTCCGTTTCGCTGTCATACTGCCCGTTGTCCTTTTCCAGCGTATCAAACAGGCGTCCACGACAAAACGTATAGCCATACCTGTCCATGAAACCGCCGGCAGCGCCTGCATATTCAAAGGAATCACGAAAAGATTCCGACTTGATTTTGGGCATACAGGCAGCCGTGTTTTCGTCCTTTTCCATCATCGCTATCAACGGCGGCAACCAGCCTGCCGTAACTTCCACATCGGAATTGAGCAGTACGTAATAACGAGCGTCCACCTGACGCAACGCGCGGTTGTACCCTCCGGCAAAACCATAGTTCCCGTCCAATGCGATGATACGCACCGACGGATGATTTTCCCTGAGCCAGGCAATCGATTCATCGGTGGAACCGTTGTCAGCCACAACAACAGACACCTCCGGTAACTGCGAATACGCTTCCACCGACGGCAGAAACCTTTTCAGATAATGACATCCGTTCCAGTTCAGGATGACGATGGCTGTCCCCTTATTTTTTGCCGACATAAAATTCGTTGTCAATAAAAATCACGGCAAAAATAACAATTTTTTAATTTGTATATCCAAGAATTTCGTATTTTTGTGCTTTCAATTTTCATATTTACATGGAATATAATACCTCACAAAAAAGACTCATCCTGCCTGAATACGGGCGTCATGTACACCTGATGGTGCAACATGCCGTTCAGTTGAAGGATCGCGATGAACGAAACGCTGCCGCCCACGCTATTATCAGCGTAATGGGAATATTGCAGCCACATTTGCGCGACATACCCGATTTCAAACACAAATTGTGGGATCACCTGTTTGTAATGTCCGATTTCAAACTGGACATTGATGCGCCCTATCCCATGCCGGCAGAAGACGAACTGGTTGACCGGCCTGCGATTGTACCCTATCCGCAGGGACACATCGGGCGGAAACACTATGGAAAAATACTGGTGGAAATGATTCGGGAAGCAAGCAGGATGGAAAACGACGGACAAAAAGAGCTGGTTCAACTGATCGCCAATCAGATGAAAAAAACCTACATGGCATGGAACAGGAGCGAAGTGTCCAACGAACAGATCATGCAGGATATTTGGGATATTTCCGACGGGAAAATCAAAATGGAAGCCTCGGCGATCCGGTTTTTTGAGAACCTGGACATGGTTACCACCCCTGCGCCCGCCCCTGCACCCACACCCCGCAACAACCAGAAAGCCAAAAAGAGAAGAATCATCATCCGCAAATAATCACCGCGATGGCAACCTTTATCGTTGAAGGAGGACGCCGGCTTTGCGGGGAACTGCACCCGCAGGGCGCCAAAAACGAAGCGCTTCAAGTGATTTGCGCCTGTCTGCTTACGGAAGAAAAAGTGATGATCCGCAATATGCCCGCTATCAGGGACGTGAATATCCTGATGGATTTGTTGCGCGAACTGGGTATGACCATCAAGCGTACAGGACAGAAAGATTATGAGTTTTGCGCCAAGGATGTAGATATCGACCGGCTGGAAGACCCCGGCATACAAAAGAAAGCAACGGCCTTGAGAGGGTCTATTCTTATTGTCGGCCCCTTATTGGCGCGTTTCGGCAAGGGCGCCATTTCACCTCCGGGAGGCGACAAAATCGGCAGGCGACGGTTAGACACCCACTTTTTCGGATTCGAACAGCTGGGCGCACACGTGTCCTACAACAACCATGACGGCTGTATCCATGTGTCGGGAAAACCCCTGAAAGGCCGTTACATGCTGCTGGACGAAGCGTCGCTTACAGGAACGGCCAACATCCTGATGGCTGCCGTCATGGCGCAGGGGACAACCACCATCTACAACGCCGCCTGCGAACCCTACATCCAACAGTTGTGCCGCATGTTGACCGCAATGGGCGCCAAAATCAGCGGCACAGGTTCCAACCTGCTCACCATCGAAGGCGTAACCCGGCTGGGCGGCTGCGACCATACCCTGCTGCCGGACATGATCGAAGTAGGCAGCTTTATCGGACTGGCTGCCATGACAGGATCGGAGATCACGATCAAAAATACCGCCTACGACCAGCTCGGCATTATTCCGCACTCCTTCGAAAGAATCGGCATCCACACGGAACGGCGAGGCGACGACATCTACATCCCCCCCCACAACTCCTACCGCATCGAAACCTTTATCGACGGCTCCATCATGACCATCGCCGACGCCATCTGGCCCGGACTGACCCCCGACTTGCTAAGCGTTTTTCTGGTGGTGTCGGTACAGGCAACAGGCAGCGTGCTGATTCACCAGAAGATGTTCGAAAGCCGCCTGTTCTTCGTCGATAAACTGATTGACATGGGCGCACGCATCATCCTCTGCGATCCCCACCGCGCCACCGTCATCGGCCTGGGCAATCGGCAACGCCTGAAAGCTACCGTGATGTCCTCACCCGACATCCGCGCCGGCGTAGCGCTGCTCATTGCCGCCCTCAGCGCCGAGGGCGTTAGCACCATTCACAATGTGGAACAAATCGACCGCGGCTACGAATGCATTGACGAACGCCTCAACCGAATCGGCGCAAAAATTACCCGAATAGAAGACAATTGACCATTACTTTAAATCCCGATTAACCATACTTGCTCTTTTTTACTGCGGCCGAAAGCGTATCTTAGCGATACTGTCTTCAGTATTCCGAATACTGTCTTCAGTATTTCGAATACTGTCTTCAGTATTTCGAATACTGTCCTCAGTATTGTGAATACTGTCCTCAGTATTTGGAATACTGTCTTCAGTATTGTGAATACTGTCCTCAGTATTTGGAATACTGTCCTCAGTATTTGGAATACTGTCCTCAGTATTGTGAATACTGGCCTCAGTATTTAGAATACTGGCCTCAGTATTGTGAATACTGTCCTCAGTATTTGGAATACTGGCCTCAGTATTTGGAATACTGGCCTCAGTATTTAGAATACTGGCCTCAGTATTTGGAATACTGGCCTCAGTATTTGGAATACTGGCCTCAGTATTTAGACTGCTGGCCTCAGTATTTGGAATACTGGCCTCAGTATTTAGAATACTGGCCTCAGTATTTAGAATACTGGCCTCAGTATTTAGACTGCTGGCCTCAGTATTTAGTGTCTGCCCGAAAACTATTATATTGTCTGAAAATTTTCGTACATTCGTCACTGCGTTTACAATGATACTTTGCATAACCGCATGTTTTCGAGTGGATTCATCCCGCAGGGATGACA
>JAISWE010000116.1 GCA_031271175.1 Bacteroidales bacterium
GACACGTTTGTAGAAAAAATAGACAAACTACTCTGAAAAGAATAGATGCTTTAGTTTTGGTTGGCAGAGGTTTTTTTTCGACAAGAAAAAATTCCTCTGTTTTATATTGTGCAGCATTCTTCGCCGGAAAAGGAAAACAGGAAAAAAATCTGTTTTTCATATCTTTTGTGGAAATCTCAATAAGCCATACGATGGGCAGATAATGAACAAAAGGCATAGATTGTTCAATCAATCCCTTATCCATACAAATAGCCAGTGCTGTTGCCATAGCAAAAGTTTTTGTCAAACTTGCCAAATCAAAAAGGATGTTTTCCGGCATTTTTATTTTTTTTATCGACTGACAAATACCCCCACGCTTTATGAAAAGTAACTCCACGTTCCAGTGTTCCCGCCATGAAAACAGTTCCCGTGCGTCAGCAATGATTTGTATCCATCAATTTTAGTACTCATATAGGATTACCCTGATTTTCTTTTAATCAAGGCAAACATTTAATCCTATAAATTTTCATAGACGGGAATGATATGCTATAAATATTACGTACAAAAGCAATAGACCCTACGCCAATAACCTTTCAGACGGCAATAGCTAATGTTTTTCAGATATTTGTATGCTTGGATTTCATCTTTAAAAAACATTTTCCGTTGTTTGAGCAGCGTAATCCGGTCGGCGATAGAATATGCAGACTTATTAATATTCATAAAAAATGACCCGCCTGCAGTTCTTATGGGATGGAATATGTCGAAAAAAGGGATGCATTTGACTGCGTCGATTTTCAATTCAAATTGTCGCAGTCAAATACACCCAAAAGAAGGGGTACATTACAGCTTGTCGCATGACAGGAAATTTTACCGGCAAAGGTACAAAGATAAGAACGCAAGGTTCGCAATACAATTAGCGTCCTTTGCGGATATCCGGCGTTCTTTGCGGTTAAGAATAAAAAGCGACAATAAATTGCACACCCGGAAAAATACGGCTATTTTGCGTTTTCGCCCGATTCTTCAAAATATTCGGCAAGCTCCCTGTTTTTGTCTATACCGCCGTAATATTCGTCGTGCTGGCTTATGTCAAGCCCGATTTTTTCGCTTTTCTCCGAGACGCGCATGGGAATCATCCTGTTCGTAATCCAGTAAAGGGCATACGTCATTGCGAAAGTGTAAACGGCAACGATTACAACCGCAAGGATGTGCGCCCAGAACACCTGATAGTTTCCTTCCAAAAGGCCATGCACGAAAACGCCTGTCAGGATTGTGCCGACCATACCGCCGACGCCGTGCGTCGGGAAAACGTCCAGCGCATCGTCCAGGGATGTTTTGTTTTTCCAGAAAACGGCGATATTACAGAGAATCGTTGTGATAAGCGCAATAAATATGCTTTCTCCTACCGTGACATACCCTGCCGAAGGTGTGATCGCCACCAACCCGGCAATGGCGCCGATTGCCGCACCCATCGCCGACGGCTTGCGACCGCACAGGCAATCGAAAAACACCCATACCAGCATGGCCGTTGCCGAAGCCGTATTGGTGTTGAGGAAGGCTTTTACCGCCACCCCGTCGGCCGCAAGCGAAGAACCGGCATTGAACCCGAACCATCCGAGCCACAGCATGGCGGCGCCCAGAAGAACAAACGGTATGTTCGCCGGCGCATGGCTCTTTTCTTTACGCCTGCCTAAAAAGATCGCCCCGCAAAGGGCGGCTACGCCTGACGAAGCGTGCACAACAATACCGCCGGCAAAGTCAACAACACCCATCTGGCGGAGAAAACCGTCGGGATGCCACGTCCAGTGGGCAAGCGGACAGTATACGAATATGCAGAATAAAATAATGAATACCAAATATGCGGAAAACCGTACCCGTTCGGCAAAAGACCCCGTAATAAGCGAAGGTGTGATAATGGCGAATTTCATCTGGAACAGGGCAAATAGCGCCAGGGGAATCGTAGGCGCCAGGAAATCGTTGACTTTGGCGCCTACGCCGTCAAACATGAAAAATGTTGCAGGGTTGCCTACAAACCCTCCGACATCATCGCCAAATGCAAGGCTGAAACCGAAAACAACCCACACGACGCTTATTACACCCATGGCAATAAAACTTTGGAGAATGGTAGAAATGACATTTTTCTTCCTTACCATGCCGCCGTAAAAGAATGATAACCCGGGCGTCATCATTAACACGAAAATCGTCGCGGTTATCATCCACGCCACATTCGCCGGATCCAACTTCTCATCCGGTTCCCATATCCCTGCCGTTTCGGGCAAACAAATACCAATAATACTGACAATGACCATTAGGGCCATAAAAATAATCCAGCGCTTTTTCATCTTTTTGAAATTACTTTTTGTAAAACATATTTAATATCCATATATCATAATAACTTTAAAACAGCAATAAAACATTTCAATAAGAAAGTTCGCCGCAAAGATATAAAACATTATGGCATTTCCAACAATGTTTTTGCAATAATTTTTATATTTTTCCCGTAAAAATAGTGTGAATACGGATTGGAAGAAGAATTCTTGCCCGGGGTGGGTTGAAAAATAAAGGTGAAGCATCCAAAAAGCAAGCTACCCGTCCTTGCGGCAAATCACAATAAACAGTACATCAGCCGTAAGAAAGAGCTTTTTGGACACTCCCCTTATAAAAGGATTTTACTAAAGGCTGTCGCCGAAGTCTTTCCTGAATTTTGCCATCAGTTTCTCCGGCCAGTCCGACACCGGCGCCAGTCCTCCCATGAAAAACCGCAAGACGGGCGGTTCGTAAATGAATTTCAGCCCGCCGATCAGCCGGCGGTTTTCGTTTAACCATACCAGGCGGTCTTCCACATATTTAATCTGGGAAAGCGTAAACACCCGCCGCGGAACGGCAAGGCGCAACAACTCCATATCGGCATACGTTTCGTTTCCCTCCTCGTCGCGCTGGTTTGAGATTGAACCGCGCTCCATGCCGCGCACGCCGGAAATGAGGAAAAAGGCTGCGCCGAGCGAACCTGCCGGATATTGCGTCTGCGGTATATGTTCGCATAGCTGCATGGCGTTCACGTGAGCGCCCAGCACACCGGGAGGCGTGACCATCGGCACGCCTTTGGCCATCAGCGAATTTACCAGATACCGGATGAAATCCGGGCTTTGGCGGATCATCGTTTCGTCCAGCGTCTCATACAAACCGACGGCCATCGCTTCAATCTCGCGGACGGAGATACCTCCATACGTCAAAAAGCCTTCAAACAGCGGCACCAACGCTTCGAGTTCGAGATAAATGTCATGGTTGTTCGTACAGATAGCGCCGCCACGCGAAGAACTCAGCTTGCGTGCCGAGAAGTACACGATGTCGGCCAGGCCGGTCATGATTTCGATGACTTCGCCCATCGTCGAACCGGCAAACTCCGGTTCGCGTTGCAGGATCAGGTACGCATTTTCGCCCAGCAGACTGGCGTCGAGTACAATCCGCAGGCCGTATGCATCGGCCACTTTGCGCACTTCACGCATGTTTTGGATGGAGAACGGCTGTCCGCCAATCAGGTTGGTCGACGCTTCCATCCGGATGAACGGAATGTTTTCCACGCCTGTTTCGCGAATGACCTGTTCAAGTTTCTCCACATGCAGGTTTCCCTTGAAAGGATGCGACGAGTCGATGCGGAAGGCTTCGTCATAAAGCAATTCGACAATCCGGCCGCCGTACTGCGTGATGTGCGCCAGAGCCGTCGTAAAATGGTAGTTCATCGGAATCAAGTCGCCTTTTTTCCGGATGTACGCTTTGGCAAGAATATTTTCCGCAGCACGTCCCTGGTGGGCCGGCAATACGTACTTTTTCTTTAGAACGTCTTCTACCGCCTTTTGGAAACGGTAAAAACTCTGTGAACCCGCGTATGCATCATCGGCGTGCATCATGGCCGCCAGTTGCATGTCGCTCATTGCATTCGTACCACTGTCTGTAAGCATATCCAGGAAGATATCCCGGGTGTTCAGACGGAAGGTGTTGAAGCCGCCTTCATAAAGCGCTTCAAGACGGCGTTCGATCGGTACCAGATTCAGTTTCTGTACAATACGCGCCTTGTGTAATTCGAGAGGAATGTCCTCACCACTGTAAAACCTGATTACAGGTTGTTGTTTGCCCATATGGCTGCTAATTTTTTTGTTAATAATAAATTAATGTTTTTTTTCTCAAAATGGCGGCAAAGTTATTTTATTACGTGGATAAATACAACAAATTTACGCTATATATTTTCAATTAAAGCAAAAATCCGTTTAAACAGACCGGTTTTGTTGCAAAATATGTTGTGTATTGAACATAATTTATTAAAAAAATCTTCGTTTTGATGTTATG